>JASHQD010000447.1 GCA_030037755.1 Terriglobia bacterium | reverse complement strand
GAAACCCTGGCCGTGAAACTGGTTGGTGCCCGACTGGGTGGTGACGTTGACCGCTCCGGAAGAAGTGAGCTCGGTGGAAAGATCGAGTGACGATTGTTCCACCTGGAATTGCTGTATCCCGCTCATCGGGATGTTCTGCGTGGTGGTGCCGACGGTTTCGTCGCTGATGTCGAGACCATCAACCTCGATGCGCGCCGTGCGCCCGAACCGTCCGCCGAACGACACCGAGGAGAATCCGTTCTTGGTGGGATCGAAAGTGCCGCCGTCCTGGATCTGCACGCCCGGAGCGAGCGTGGCGAGATCGAGGAAGTTGCGGCCGGTGATGGGCAGATTCTGAATCTGCTGCTGAGTCATCACGTCCTGAATGGTCGCTTGCACGGTATTGACCTGCTCCGCCGTCGCCTCCACCACCACCGTGCTCGTCGACTGTCCGACCTCGAGCTTGACGTTGCCACTGGACGTCACGCCCACCTGCACGGTCACCAGCACTTCCTCGCTCTTAAAGCCTTTAGCCATGACGCGGATTACGTAGTCGGCGGGCAGCAAAGCCCCGGAATTCCAGGCGCCCGAGGAATTAGCGGTGAAGTGCAATGTCTGCCCCGAGTTCTTGTTCTCGAGGTCGATTGTGGCGCCCGGAACCACGGCGCCGGAAGGGTCGGTAATCGTTCCTTGAATGCTGCCCGTTGAAATTGTCGTCTGCCCGAATGCGGCCGCTGGCCAGGATAGGATAAGAGCCGCCGACATGAGTCCAAAAGCTGTGCAAAGGCCTACTATGGATTTCAAGCCTGTCGTTCTCACCATTTCTCCTCTCGCAAAGTTAACACGCGAACGGCCCTCTTCCCCGTCCGCGCGCCCTCCGATTCGTGGAAGTGTAACGAGCTTTCAACACTTGCGCAAGCAAAGATCGCCCTCCGAAATCGTATATTGACGTGCTGCAGTTGCGGAAGATAGACTCGAGTGTCTCCCCGACCGAGGAGCGTGATCCCCTGAACTTCCCTCGCGAAGAGTCGATCTCTCTCACGGGCACAGAACTGCTGGAAGGTTTTGCTGCCGCGATGGAGAGTTTTGTCGACATGATTCAGACTTTCCAAGCATCGATGACCCGGGACCAGATCGACAAGGCTTACGGTCTCGCGGAGCTCGCGCGCCGGCGATATGCGGTCGCACGGGAAGCGGCCGAACGCCATCGGCTGTATCACGGCCGCCGAAACGCCACCTACCCGATTTTCGAGCCGCAGATTTGCGACGAGAATTACCGGCTTCGGGAGGAGTACGCGGCCACCACGGAGGCTTACGCCGGTATCGTTAAGGAGCTTAGGCCGGCGGGCGACGATGGCCGGCTCTTTTTCTGGTTGGAGTTAGCAGAGCAAGCTGAGAAGGAATGCGTTAAGGCCCGCCGCGCTCTCGATCGGCATCGTGAGCAATGCGGCTGTCACAAGTTTGCCAGGTCCAGGGCGCGGGTTGATGAGGCCTGCGACGCGTCATCTTAATCCCGTCATCGATTTCGACCTCGCCGGGTGTTGGATTTCGTGCTCCCAGACTCGGAGGAGCGACTATTTCCACACCCGGGCCTTCTCATCTTTAGAAGCGCCACGAAACGGAAGCGGATCGGCATGGATGACCCGAAGGACGATCGCGCGGGACTTGGAACTCGGGCGGTGTGGTCCGGAGAGCGGGGCGAGCGCTGGGCCGGGGCAACGCAAGTCTCGATTGCGCTCAGCGTGTCGTTCCGTTACGACACCATTGAGGACTGGCTCGAGGTCGCGCTGGGCCGGAAGCCCGGGCACATCTACAGCCGCAACACCAATCCGACTGTCGCGGCTTTCGAGGACAAGGTCAAAGACCTGGAAGGCGCGGAGGCGGCGACCAGCTTCGCGAGCGGAATGGCGGCCATCAGCAATACGCTGTTCACGCTGCTCGCGCCGGGCGACCGCGTGGTCTCCATCAAAGACACCTATGGCGGAACGAACAAGCTCTTTATCGAATTTCTGCCCCGATTCCAGATCGAGGTTGCGCTTTGCGACACCACGGATCACCAGGCGATCGAGGCTGAGATAGCGCGGGGCTGCAAGCTCCTCTATCTCGAGAGCCCGACGAATCCAACGGTCAAGATCGTCGATATCGCCCGGCTGGCGCAGGCGGCGCAGGCTCGCGGCGGCTTGGTCGTCGTAGACAACACGCTCGCCACGCCCATCAATCAGCGTCCACTGGAACTCGGCGCCGATCTGGTGGTGCACAGCGCGACCAAGTTTCTGGGCGGCCATGCGGACGCTCTGGGCGGCGTCGTGTGCGGTCCCAGAGATCTGGTGGGACGGATCTACCATTTTCGCGAGATCAATGGCGCCTGCCTCGAGCCGATGTCCGCGTATCTTCTGCTGCGAGGGATGAAAACGCTTCACCTTCGCGTGCGGCAGCAGAACGAGAACGCGCTGCGAGTCGCCCGGTTTCTGGAGTCACACCCGCAAGTGGCGAAGGTCTTCTATCCCGGTCTCGAGTCGCACGAGAATCACGATATCGCCTGCCGGCAGATGACCGGCTTCGGCGGCGTGCTCAGCTTCGCGCTGCACGGCGGATTCGATGCCGTGAAGCGGTTCCTGCCGAGGCTGCGTTACGCGCATCTCGCGGCGAATTTGGGCGCGGTCGAGACCGTGGCCGGTCCGCCTGCGACGACCAGCCACGTGGAATCGACGCCGGAAGAGCGCGCGGCGAGCGGCATCCCTGAAGCTCTGATCCGTTATTCGGTCGGGATCGAAGATCCGGACGATTTGATTGCCGATCTGCGGCAGGCGCTTGATGGTCTCGGCGGCGTGAGCGCGCAGGGTCGAAGTGGCAAGTGACGAGTGGCAAGTGGCGAGTGACTGCGAGTGGCAAGTGACAAGCACAAACGAACTCCCGCTGCTTGCCACTCGCCACTCGTCACTTGCCACTTCGACCGTCACGCGTCGCTTTTCACTTGGTGATAAACTGCCACTTGGCCGGCTCTGCCTGAACGCGAACCCGGCCAGCAATCCAAAGCAATCAGGAGGGACCGGATCATGCCGCGTCAAACATTCATGAACCGCCGCGAGTTCATGCGCAATTCAAGCTTGAGCGCCGCCGGAGCGGTCGCGCTCACCAATGGCAGCAAGGTGCTGTGGGCTTCGGAGCCCGGAACTGCCTCGATGGCACCGAGTGACACGCTCCGGGTCGGCGTGATCGGCATCGGCGCGCGCGTCCAGCAGGATGCCTACAGTTTCTCGATCACGCCCGGGGTGACGCTGGTCGCAGTGGCCGACGTCTACCAGGACCGGCTGACGCGCGCCAAGGAACTATTTGGAGAGCACCTCGATACCACCAACGATTATCGCCGCATCCTCGACCGCAAGGACGTTGACGCGGTCCTGATCGGCACGCCCGACCACTGGCACAAGCGGCTGATCATCGAGGCGATGGACGCCGGCAAGGACGTCTATTGCGAGAAGCCCATGACCTACAAGATCGACGAGGGCTTCGAGATTATCGACGCCGAGAAGCGCACCGGTAAAATCCTGCAGATCGGCAGTCAATGGGTAAACTCGCCGCTCACCGACCTCGCCCAGAAGTGGATCAATGAAGGACGCTGCGGCGACATCTCGCTGGTGAAGGCCTGGGAGAATCGCAACACGCCTTCGGGCGCGTGGTTTTATCCCATCGCCCCGGACGGCAACGAGCAGACAATCGACTGGAAGCAGTGGCTCGGCTCCGCGCCCGATGTTCCCTTTGACGCGCGGCGCTACTTCCGCTGGCGCTGCTATTGGGACTACTCCGGCGGGCTGCAGACGGATCTCGTGGTCCATCACCTGAACACGCTCCATTACCTGATGCACGAGACGGCTCCGCGCAGCTCCATCACTTACGGCGGAAGTTATCGCTGGAAGAAAGTTCATCCGGAGGCCGAAGTGCCGGACGTGGTCCAGACGCTCTTCGAGTATCCGAACTTCACCTACAACGTCTCCCTGACCCTGAACTCATCCACCCAGGGCTTCGGCGCCTTCTTCATGGGCACGAAGGGCACGATTCAGATCAGCGAGACGGAGCTTGCGTTTTTCCCCGACCAGCCGCTCGACGACTACGGCTGGGTGGTTGCGGCCTGGCCCAGCAAGATGCAGGACGATTTCTGCAAGCAAAACAACATTGTGGGAATCAACTCGCCGTGGACGCCGGGTACCTGCACCGCGCCGGAGAGCGTGGAGCACTACAACGTGCTCGGCGATCCCACCGACCTGCACGTGCGGGCGTTCGTGGAATGCGTGCGCACGCGCACCAAGAGCAAGGAGAGCGCGGTCGAAGGCCACAACGCGGCGCTGGGCGCGCACATCGCCAACATGTCGTATCGAAATGGCAGCAGGAAGATAACCTGGGACGGCCAGAAGGCGACGGTCGCGTAGAGGAATTGCCGTTTTGCGATCTGCGATTGCCGATTGACGGGGTCGTATTCGTAAATCGGCAATCGTAAATCGGCAATCCTTCTGGCGCCTGACACCCGATCATGGAGGGACCGCTGCACAGGTCTTTTTGCAATCCCACCCTGAAGATCTTTGCGGCCGGAATGATGGCCGTCGCGCTTACCGGCACGGCCACATTTGCGGCCTCGATTCGCAACTCCAGTCTGACGGTCACCTTCAATCCACAAGACGCCTCGTACGAGATTCGCGCCGCCGGCTCGGAAGCGCCGGTCGTTGAATCACGTGCCGGCGCCGAAGTCGACCATCACTGGGTCGCTTCGAGCGATTATCCACGTCACTCAGAATCGCAGAGCAAGTTCCAAGACGACTTAGGCGGCGGGCAGCAAGATACCATCACCTTCACGGGGCTTGCCTCCGCGCCCGACCTCGTTTGCACTTTGCGACTGTACAAGGATCTGCCTTACGGGACGGTCGAGGTCAAGGTCGTAAACCATACCCCGAACCCGATATCGATCGAAGCCATCCGCGACGTAGACGCCATTGGCAGCGAGCGCGTCAATCTCGGCGGGCCGCAAAGCGCGGACCGGGTCATGTTCGAAGGTTTCACCGAAGACCCGACCATCAAG
>JASHQD010000446.1 GCA_030037755.1 Terriglobia bacterium | reverse complement strand
GGCAAAATCGAGAATCTGGAATTCAAGCGTTAGCCTGGATCGATAACCCTTGTCGATGGCAGCTTGCGTCCATACTCCGAGGTTCAGATCCCACAGAGGGCTATAATCCGTTGCTACCGTCGGGATTCCGCCCAATACATTCAAGGGTGAGAGTCCGTCACTGATGGCGCTGTTGAGTCCCTGACGCTGGGGGTTGTCTCTTCCCGTGGGACCATTTGAGAAAAGGAAGATTCTTTCCACGGCGCTGAAGGCGCTGTCGTCGTGTCCTACGGTGATATCTTTGAGGGCAGGGGCGAGCGTTGCTCCTTCCAGGGTTGCGGCGACGGGATTATTTGCGTCCATGCTTAGGTAAAGCACGGGCCGCGCAAAGCTAAATCCTTCCGTCAATTGGAGAGTTACCGTCTGGTCGGACGGGCAAATTCTCACGACTTTGTCATGAACGAGCGAGAAGTCGGGATTGCCGTTGCAGAAGTTGATTTGACTGGCTTCAACGTTAAAGGCAACGATCGGTGCGTTGTAGATCGCACCGCCAGCATTGTCAATCTTCACCAAGGGCGAATAATCCTGATCTCCTACTGAGCCAGGTTCAGCGACCTTCGGTGGGAAATAGTTGGGCGCGTCCCCAGGCACGACACGCCGCTTCGCTGCGAAGTCGACCGTACCACTTTCGAATGTCAGCGTCGTGTCCTTCTCAAGGGTGGCGTGCCGTGCCGCACGGCCAACAGCAGCGTAGTTGAGCTTTGCGGAGAAGTTCAATCCCAGTGCCGCGGCATTCGCAGCATCGGTCGTGTCGGTCAAGATGTACCAGACCTTGCGGCCGTCCCTCATTTTCCCTTCGTACAGTGGCAACGTCACGGTTTCGGCTTTCAAATCAACTTCGCCGGCCTTTAGCAGCTTGAATGGGCCGATCAACTCTTTTTGAACATCTGCCGGTGCCGGGCCGAAATACGTGAGCGGAACCTGCGCGCCAACAGAAGCTGGAGGCGGCGCAATTTGCGCTTGGGCACGTGGAAGGAAAACGACAGACGCTGCTATCAACAGACACCAACTGAACATCCGATTGACGGTACCGTGGAGAATCGCCTGCATCTCTTTGCTTCCTCCTTTTGACAGTCTGCTTTCTTGTCGTTCTTCGTCAGCCCATCATGCTTTTGATTTATCTGTGCTTCCCGCTATTGAGAAATGATCCGAAGGTCGCCCAGCATCAGACTTAGCTTGGCGAACCCAATTGTCTGACGTGGCTCTGCGGTGCAGGTATGGTGCCAAACGACAAGGAGCTCGAAAAAGGCAGGTTCCGATGCAAGTCATTCTGCCGGTTGAACCGTGGAAGGAGGAACTCGCTAGGTCTCGAAGCGTACCTGAGAAATCTGTGACGGATATTCGTCGCTGACGGATTTCCGTCGGATCGACTGACGCTGGCAGCCTGCCCTAACAGCAGGACGTTCAGTCGCTGGCTGCGCCGCCTGTGCGCGGCCCAGAGACCGGGGCAGGGCGATGAATACCAAGCTTCTTCATCCTGTAAAGCAATGACGTTCGCTTCATTCCTAAACGTGCAGCCGCGCCACTGATCACCCAGTTGCTAGCTCCCAGCGCGCGAACGATATGATCGCGCTCTACTTGGGCGAGACCGTTCATCGGGACATTGAGTCCCCTATTCTGCTGGTATGGCTCCAGTTCTGAGGTCGGGGCGCGTAATACCGACTCTGGTGAGAGAATTACCGCGCGTTCAATGAAGTTCTGCAATTCCCGAACGTTGCCGGGCCATTGGTATCTCACCAATGCATCCATCGTTTCAGGAGGGATTGTCTTGATTTGCTTGTTTAGGCGTTGCGAGTAAAGCTGTGTGAAGTGTCGCACCAATCTCGGAATATCCTCTGTGCGTTGTCGAAGGGACGGCACGTAAATCGGGAAAACCTTCAGACGATAGTACAGGTCCTCGCGAAACGTGCCTTGTTTGACCATACCCGGTAAGTCCCGATGTGTTGCAGCGATCAAACGGACGTCAACCTTATGGGTCTGATTACTGCCGAGCCTTTCGAATTCCTGTTCTTGCAGAACGCGGAGCAGCTTTGCCTGAAGTTCAAGGGGTATGTCGCCGACCTCGTCAAGAAACAGAGTTCCTTTATCGGCGAGTTCGAACCGCCCCGTTTTGTGGGCTATTGCGCCGGTGAATGCTCCTTTTTCGTGCCCGAAAAGCTCACTCTCAAGCAGTCCCAACGGGATCGCGGCGCAGTTCAGTTTCACGAACGCCTTTTCGCTGCGGCTGCTCAGCTTATGGATCGCACGTGCAACGAGTTCTTTGCCGGTGCCCGTCTCCCCCAGAATCAGCACGCTGGAATCAGTCGGGGCCACTACGGACACCATGCTTAGTGCCGTCTTCAACGGGGCGCTCTCTCCAACGATCTCTCCGAGTCCAGCGCGAATTTCCTCCTCCAGATAGAGGCGCCGTTTCGTTTCTCGATCCCGGTCCTTTGTCGCCTTCTCGTACTCCAATGTGTTCTCAACGGCGATCGCCACCTGACAGGCCACTTGCTCCAGCAAGACTACATCGGCTTGTTCAAAGGCGCTCTCCGAACGCCGGCAAAGCATCAAAACGCCGAGCACGCGATCGCGGCCGGTGAGCG
>JASHQD010000445.1 GCA_030037755.1 Terriglobia bacterium | reverse complement strand
TTCTTCATCGAGCTCACGATTGAATTCTTCGCGATGCGCCAGGAATCGGAGTCGCCGTCCAAGTTCAGTGAGCCATGCCATTGGAAATCACCTTGGTCAGTTGTCAGTTGTCAGTCGTCAGTTCCCGGTTTCTGCACCGTCCAACTCAACATCCAGTTTTTGGTCCTCCCGGCTTTTCTCTAGCCACTATCCACTAACCACTAGCCACTCCGGTTCCTACGCCGTCTGCAGCACTCTCACAATCGCCTGCATCACGCGATCGAATTCAGAAACCTCAGTGCCGAGCTGCTTGCGGCCGGCCGGAGTAAGCTTGTAGAACCGCGCGCGGCGATTGGTTTCCGAGATGCGCCACTCCGCAACCACCCAGCCTTTGATCAGCATCCGCTGCAACGCCGGGTAGAGCGAACCCTCCTCGACCTGAAGCACGTCGTGCGAAAGTTGGTGGATCCGCTGCGCGATCCCGTAGCCGTGCCGCGGCCCGCCCTCGAGGGTCTTGAGGATCAGCATGTAAAGAGTGCCTGGTGGAATCTCGGCCTTGGAACCATCGTCCGGCTTAGCCATCGCAAGTCATCCCTCGTTTCCCTAGACATAGCAAAACTATGCCTAGTCTACCAGAGGTCAGCCGCTTGTCAAGTGTCTGTCTTGAACATGACCGCGACTGGATGCACGGCTCCGAGGGAAGAGGGTGGGCGATTTCAGATGAAGCGGCTTGGAAAGGGACTGCCAGGCAGAAAAGCAAAGCCGGACTCCGAGCCCATCAAGGATTCGAAGTCCGGCTTAAAGTCGAGAGTCGAAAAGCCGTTACTGCTGCGGAGCTGCGGCCGGAGCAGCGCTGTCGCTGGTCTTCTTGGCCTTCTTCGCCTTCTTGGCCTTCTTTTCCTTCTTTCCACTGGACATTGACGAGTCGGACGACTGAGCGGAACCGGAGTCCTGAGCAAACACAGGCATTACGAGTGAAACGGTCAGGGCTGCGGCAAACAACAGAGTGAACAACTTCTTCATAGGGGTCAGACCTCCTTGGATTTTACTGCCGACTTGATATTAGCATGGGTTCGGCCATTCGACACCTTGCGATGGAGAATAAACGTAAGTCCTGATGCGCGATTGTGTTAGCCCGATGACCCGCATGATTGTCTCACATCACTATAGGTGTGTTCGGCGGCGAGGCGACACACGAGTTCGTATATCCCCACACCAAATGAGACGTGCAACGCTGCCGGAATATCGGCACTGCGACCCTTCCTGGTGCTGATCGTGGGCAGACTCGCTACGCGCAGGTTGTCCGTCGGACCACTGCTCCGGGTTGATCTGGTCGACCTTGAGCTATAGCATTGGACCAGAGCCATGGCATCGGATTTCAATACCGTCGTGGTCGGCGCCGGAAGCTTCGGCGCATGGACCGCCCTCACACTCCAGCGTCGCGGACGCCGCGTGCTCCTGCTCGATGCGCACGGTCCGGCGCACGGCCGAGCCAGTTCTGGCGGCGAGTCACGGATCATCCGCATGGGGTACGGTCCGCACGGCATCTACAGCAGCTGGTCCATGCGATCCCTGGAAATATGGCAGGAATTGTTCGCGCGCGCGGGCCAGCCGCTCTTTCACCGAACAGGTGTGTTGTGGATCAGCCACCCCGGAGAAGAGTACAACTCACAGAACCTGGCGCAATTCGAAAAGTGCGGCATCCCGCACGAGACCTTCACGCAGGGTGAGCTGGCGCATCACTACCCGCAGATGGCTCTCGACAGTGCCACGACTTGGGGCCTTTTCGAGCCTGATAGCGGAGTGCTGATGGCACGACGGGCGGTCGCAACGGTGGTGGACGCAGCTATCCGGCAAGGGGTGGAATACCGCCGGGCCGCGGTACGGTTTCCGGCTGATCTTGCTTCGGACCGGGAGACTCGCAAGCATGCGTCCTCAGGACGTCTTCAGGGCATCGCCACGGTTGACGGCCAGAGGATATCGGCGGGACGAGACGGAATCTACATCTTTGCCTCCGGCCCGTGGCTCGGCAAGCTGTTTCCTGAACTGCTGGCTCACCGCATATTCGTAACGCGGCAGGAGGCCTTCTTCTTCGGTACACCTCCCGGCGACAGCCGCTTCGCTCCGCCGGCGCTTCCAACCTGGATCGACCTGGCACATGAGGCTTACGGCATGCCCGACCTCGAAGGCCGCGGCCTGAAGATCGGTATAGACAGGCATGGGCCGCCATTCGATCCGGACACGGGCGGCCGCCAACCGCAGCCCGAAGCGATCGGCCAGGCGCGGGATTACCTGGCTCGACGATTTCCGGCCATGTCGGGCGCGCCGCTGGTCGAATCGCGAGTCTGCCAGTACGCGAACACGTCCAGTGGCGACTTCCTGCTGGATCGCCACCCCGACTTCGAAAACGTGTGGCTCGCCGGAGGCGGATCGGGCCATGGTTTCAAGCACGGACCTGCCGTCGGGGAGTACCTGGCCGGCAGAATCGTTGATGAGGCGCCCGGCGATCCGCGATTCAGTCTTGAGACCAAGCAGGTTATCCAACGGCGGGCAATCTTTTAGCAGCTGCCTGCGGAGGCACGAGCGCGGGCTACAGCACCGACTGTCCGCCATCAACCGGAATCACCTGACCCGTTATGAATTCCGCCGTGCTGGCAAGGAAGAGCACCGCCGCTGCCACGTCTTCCGGACGACCCGCTTTGCGCAGCGGTGTGAGCGGGATCGACGCTTGCTGACCAGGGCTCGGCTGCTCGCCCGGAAAGAGGATCGTGCCGGGCGCGACGCTGTTGACCATGATCGCCGGGCCAAGCGCCTTCGCCAGGCAGCGCGTCAGCATGATGAGTCCGGCCTTGGAACTGCAATAATGCGTATAGCTTGGCCATGCGCGGAGTCCGCCCAGAGACGAGATGTTGATGATCCTGCCGCTGCCCTGACGCATCATGATTCGGGCCGCGGCCTGGGCGCAGAAGAACGGACCTTTGAGGTTCGTGCCCAGCGCGCGATCCCAGTCGCGCTCGCGCAGCTTGTCCCACGGCACGGCGAAGAAGACGCCGGCGTTGTTCACCAGCACGTCCAGACGCCCGAACCGCCGCTCGACGCCGCGAAACATGGCGCGGACCTCATCGGGCCGAGACACGTCTGCCTTCAACGCGATAGCGTCGACTCCGAGCGCCTGGATTTCGCGGACGGTCGCGCGCGCGTCGGCGGCCGACCGGTTATAATTCACGATTACGCTTGACCCCGCGCGGGCGAGCGCGAGCGCGATCACGCGGCCGATCCGGCGACCGGCGCCTGTGACGCAGGTCACGCTTTTGGATAGTGTCGGGGGCGAAGAGAGAACGCCGGGGGTTTTAACGCTTCCGATATTACTTGTCGGATATAAATGCCTCATTTTGTGATCCCGGACTGCCGAAAAAGTGCCGGGTTTCGCTTCTTTCTCGACAACGACGAGTCTAACATCCTATGAAACTCGACCTTCTGGCAATCGCCGCCCATCGCGACGACATCGAGCTGACGTGCGGCGGCACCGTGATCAAGATGGTGGAAGAAGGATACCGCGTGGGCGCGCTCGATCTTTCCGCGGGCGAGTCCGGCACGCGCGGCAGCGCGGCCGTGCGCGCGCGCGAGGCGGAAAAGGCGGCCGTGGTGATGGGCCTGGCGCACCGCGAGAATCTCGGCCTGCCCGACGCCGCCATCGAGAACCTGCGGGTTTACAAGCTGAAGATCGCCGAGAAGATCCGCGAGTTCCAGCCCCGCACGGTAATCCTGCCGTACTGGGAGGGCCGCCATCCCGACCACTACACCACCGGCCAGATAGGCTACGAGGCTTGCTTCCTGGCGGGACTCGAGAAGCTGCCGCTGGCGGGCGCGCCGCACCGGCCCTTCAAGATCGTCTACGCTTCGGTCTACGTGCCCGCGGTGGTGCCGAACTTCGTGGTGGACGTCACCCCGCAATTCGAGAAGAAGCTGAAGGCCATCCTCTGCTACACCTCCCAGTTCTCCTCCGACAAGGACGTGCGCAACCTGTTCCCGTCGCGCAAGGATTTGCGCGAGCGCGTCGGGTCGCTGGGGCATCACTTCGGACTGATGATCGGCGCGCGTTACGGCGAGCCTTTCGTCACGCGCGAAGTGGCCGCCGTGGACGACGTGGTCACCATGCCAGTGCGATCGGTGTAGGATCGGTTGCCGCTTGTCGGTTGCCCGTTATCGGTGACCGAAACTGAAATCGGGAACTGACTGGAAACCGGGGTTTCCCCTGAAGCGGGACCGGTGACCGCAAAGCGGTTTTGAGTGCGGCGGCTTGACGCCGCTTTCCTCCCGCGGAGCCTGCTCGCGGTCAGTTTCCGCGTTCAGTCCCGATGGCGGAGGACGTCTCAGTACAGGGCTATAGTCGGCCAGCACGCTGGCCTTAAAAAAGCGGCAGCAGGGCTGCCGCACTCAAAAGCTGCGCCACCCGCGATGGCCGAAATCCATGATGAATCCCGCGACATGGGGCCGGGCATCTCTCTGAGGGGAGGTGTTCGCTCAATGAGGCAAGCCAAGTCGAAGCGGTCGCCAGCTGAGGAATCAGAAGCCCTGAGAAAAAAAGCAGAGCGGAGCCTTGCGGAAACGCTCGAGGTGGTGCAACAAACCCGCCAAATCCGGGCTCTCCGCCGTCGAATCCTGAATAATCGCCGTCGAACCCTGAATGACGTACGGACGAAAGAGGAATCAGTAGCCCTGAGAGAAAAGGCAGACCGAAGCCTCGCGGAAGCGTTCGAGGTCGTGCAACAAGCCCGCCAAATCCTTGATACTCACCGGAAAATCCTGAGGTTCGCGGTTGCGAGAATAGAGACCAACTTCAAGCCGTCAGCACCAAGCCGCGAAAGCGGCAGCCCTGCTCCCGGCTGGGCCGAATCGACGGCCTCGCGGGCGCTAATGCAGTGATGGCGCGCGATTTCAACTGCTTTGTAAGCGTGGAACATACGCACACGACAACTACTGCGCAAACTTGTTGCACTGATGCTCCCGGCGATGGCGACCCAATGCTTCGCGACCGTCCACACACCTCTGGTGAGCCGACCTGACCTTCGCGAATGCAAATTCTCTTGAATCGCCTCGGCTGCCGTTCCAGGCGAGCACCGCGGCGAAATAGGCATCGACAAACGCCAAATAGGCGTTTGCGAGTTCTCTCTCTTCCTGGCAGAACATCCAGGTTCATTCAAGCCCAAGGGCGACATGCCCGTCAAGTCGATTGCTTCCGTTCGGGCTGTGAACGATACAACTCCGAAAATAAAGGCTGAGACGGCCGGTCAACTGCAGCTTGTTTGAAGAGTGCAGATTGAATGACTACCCTTTGTTCGATGGCGCGAGCAATCCGCTGCCCGCCACAGCCGGGTTGCCCGCGGTGTTGGTCAAGGGCCTGGCGCCGTCAACGCCGGCTGGTGCTCCAGAAACTGCGCTTTATGGGGCGGATCTGCGCCAGCAAGGGCCGCGCCCCACGTCAAACTGACACGTTTTGTGA
>JASHQD010000444.1 GCA_030037755.1 Terriglobia bacterium | reverse complement strand
CACGTCCTCAGCCGCGGCAGGAAAGGGATGTTCGGGAGCCAGCCGATAATCGGGCACAAACGCCGCGACGCCCGAACGAGCGCCGATATGCCCAACCAGGTTTCTGAAGGCCAGTGCCGAACCCCAGTTGAACCATCCACCATGCAAATGAAGGATTGCCTGTCCGGTCCGCGCAGCTTCGGGCCGGCACCACCAGCCGGATACGCCTCCCACGATGTCGGGAGCAAACGTCACTCCAACCGGGGCCGCGACGCCACTCATAATCGCGTCGAACGGTTCTCGGGCCGCGGTGCCCTGCAGCCGTCCCTTATTCGGTTCAACGATGGCGCGCATTGCGGTCATCGCCGCTTTGTCTTCCGGGCTGATCGGATGCCAGATCCGTTGAGTCTCGCGGCTCTGCCGGGCCGTCGTTTGCATGTAATTATCCTCAATCTAAAACGATCAGATGCTCCATGAGTCGTCGCCGGTAAGCGCCTGGACGGACAACCAACCCACGATTCCTGCCAATCGATTGGGCTGTGTTGTTAGTGCACTCGACTTTGCCCGAATGAGGTTCGGTATTGACCGGGTGTGACTTGGAGCCGGCGGCGGAACATGCGCCGGAGGACTTCGGCACTGGCCAGGCCGCACGCATCCGCTACTTCATCCGTGCTGCGTGACGTCGATTCTAACTGGCGCCGTGCCGCTTCCAGGCGAAGATCCTCAATGTGCTTCGCGGGAGTTTTTCCGAGCTCCTGCTTAAATAAGCGAGCGAAATTGCGCGGGCTCATGGCGGCGCGTCGAGCGAGCAAGTTGACCGAGAGGTCGTTTCGCAGGTGGTCCGGAAGCCAGGCGAGCAGGTCGCTCAGCGGCAGGCTCTCGTGGGTTTGCGCTTCGAGGGTGGCGCTGAACTGCGATTGTCCGCCGGGACGCCGCAAAAACACAACCATCATCTGCGCAACCCGAAGAGCCAGGGTTCTGCCAAGATCCTCTTCCACAAACGCGAGGCAAAGATCAATGCCGGCCGTCACTCCCGCCGAGGTATAGCAAGTGCCGTCCCGAATATAGATGGGGTCGGGATCGACGGCCACGCGCGGGTAGTCTTGTGCCAGTTCACTCGCCCAATTCCAGTGGGTGGTCGCACGGCGCCCGTCGAGAAGGCCGGCCTTTGCCAGGACAAACGCGCCGGTGCAGATCGAACCGAACCTCCGGGCCCGGGCGCTCTCGAATTTGAGCCAGTCCAGAAATCCCGGTTCGTAGTGCAATTCGCGTGGGCCCATGCATCCGGCGACCAGCAGTGTGTCGATCGGCCCGCGATACTCGCGGTACGTCCAATCCGTATGCACGGGCGTACCGAGATGATTCAAAACCACGCGTTCAGCACATGCCGAAATGATGTTGACCTTATATGCCGGATCCCCGCCGCGCAGCCAGTTGGCATCGCCGAACACTTCTGCGGGCCCGAACACGTCGAGGGTCCTCATTGGCGGAACGGCCACAATCAGGACTGGGCGCACACGTCGGCCGACCGAACGGTCATGGTTGTGATCGCGCCTTATGTGTCGAGCTGACTGGCGTACGGGCATGGCCAAAGCCTGCGAAACCACGACTCATTTTAGACTGTGATCTGGAGGGGAAAGGCGTCGCGCGGAATCCCGTGTGGCCGTCCTCTGCGGGTGCCGTTCAGGGCTGTGACATGTAGATTTGTTTGAAGAGTGCGGAAGAGCAAGTCCTTTCACAAGGCACGCGGCCAAGCCGGACCACTACTCGTACCGCAGCGCGACCATGGGATCTACCTTGGTCGCGCGCCGCGCGGGCACAAAACAGGCCAGAAACGCCACGGCGGTCAGCGCGACAAAGACGACCGCGAAGGTTACGGGATCGGTGGGTTTCACGCCGTAGAGCAAGCCGCCGAGGAATCGGCTCACGGCGAGCGCCCCGGCGATTCCGAGCGCCGCGCCCGCAAGCGCCAGGCGCATGCCGTCCGAAACGATCAGTCTAAGCACCTCGGCGCGTTCGGCGCCCAATGCCATGCGGATGCCGATTTCGCGCGTACGCTGCGTGACCGAGTAAGAGATCACGCCATAGATTCCGATGGCGGCCAGCAGCAGGCCCACGCCCGCAAAGATGCCGAACAGCACCATCTGGAATCGATCGGCCGCGGCCGACTCGCGGACCAGGCTGTCCATGGTGTGGACTTCGTAGACGGGTATGTCCGGATCGAAGTCGTGAATCTGATTGCGCACGGCCCCAACCAGCGTGTCCGGAGCCGCCGCTGTGCGCAGCGTGAGTGTGAAGTAGCTCTGGAGGAGCGGAACGTAAGACGCGGGGATCTGCGCGTAAGGGTAGTAGGCAACCGGCGGCTCCTCGATGTTGATCCAATGCCTCACGTCGCCGGCCACTCCCACGATGGTGCAGATCAGCGAACTCGCGGGATAGCCCGGCTTGATCTGCTTCCCGATCGGATCCTGTCCGGGCCAGTATTGCCGCGCCATGGTCTCGCTGATGATTACCACGCCGGGCGAGCCTGACCCATCCTGCTCTGTAAAGTCGCGACCCTTTCGCAGGGAAATATTCATGGTGTGAAAATATCCCGGGCTGACGAAACGCGCGCGGGCGATGGGTTCCTGGCCCGCGGCCACGGGCGGCGCTCCGGGAATAGTGAAGAACAGCGAGGGATCGGTTCCGCTCAGCGGCAAGTTCCGCGTGAGCGCGGCGGACTCGACGCCAGGCAGCGCCGCCGTTTTCTGAACCAAGGTGCGGCGGAAGCTGTCCAATTGCTCCGCCGTTACCTTCGCGGCGGGCAGTGACACCCGCATGCTGAGGATGTTGCGTGGATCGAATCCCAGGTTGACATCGGTCAGCCGCTTGAAGCTGACAACCATAAGGCCCGCGCCCACGAGCAGCATCAAGGCTACAGCGACTTCCGAAATCACCAGGGCGCTGCGCAGGGCGCGCCGCCGGCGCCCGGAATCGGCGCCGCGGCCGGCTTCTTTCAGCGCGTCGTTGAGGCCGCTTTTCGAGGCTTGCAGGGCAGGAACGAGCCCGAATGCAACGCCGGTCAGGATGGTAACGATCAGGGTGAACAACAGGGCGCGATTATCCACGCCGACGGCTTCAATGCGAGGCACGGTTCCGGCGGGCGCGAGCGATGCCAGCACGTGCACCGCGTCGAACGCCAGGATCAGGCCCAGGACGCCGCCGAAGATGGCCAGCAGAACACTTTCCGTCAGCAGCTGGCGGATCACGCGCGATCGATTGGCGCCGAGGACCGCGCGCAGCGCCATCTCGCGCTGGCGCCCGGTGGCGCGGGCCAGCAGCAGGTTGGCCACGTTTGCGCAGGCGATCAGCAGCACCAGTCCCACGCTCGCAAGCAGGATCAGCAGCACCGGCCTGACCTGGCCGACCACGTCGTCGAGCAGCGGGACGAGTAGCAGGCCATAACCGGCGTCGGTCTGGGGGTAGTCCTTGGCGAGTTGCTTCGCGAGGGTGTTTTCCTGCGACTCCGTCTGGGCTACGGTCGTGCCCGGTTTGAGCCGGGCAAGACCGAACAGCCAGTGCAACCCGCGTGCCGACGAGTTCGGGTCGAGCGGATTGATCTGCAGCGGAACCCAGAACTCGCCCGAGCTCAGCGAATTTCCGCTCAGGAATCCTGGCGACGGGATCTCGAATCCGCGCGGCATCACCCCGAGGATCGTGTAGCTGTCGCTATCGAGCTTCAGCACCGTGCCGATTACACTGCGCGAGCCGCCGTAATGCTTCCGCCAGAATTCGTAGCTGAGGACCACGACCTTGGGCCCGCCGGGCAGATCGTCCTTGGCGTCGAACGCCCGGCCCAGGATCGGATGCACCCCGAGCAGCGGAAACAGGTTCGCCGTAACGGACTGCCCCTTGATGTGCTCCACTTCGGTCGCGCCGGCGAGGTTGTAGGATTTCCCCGTGTAGACGGCCAGGGTCTCGAACGCCTGCGCGTGATCGCGCCACGCCAGGTAATTCGGTGCGGAAAAGACGTTGTAGCTGCCACCCTGCGTCCGCTCGTACACCGAGGCGAGCTGGCGCGCGTCCGGGAAGGGAAGCGGCATCAGGAGCACCGCATTCACCACGCTGAAAATCGCGGTATTCGCGCCAATTCCAAGCGCCAGGGTCAGAACCGCGACCGCGGCGAAGCCAGGGTTCTTCATCAGCGTCCGGAAACCGTATCGCAGGTCCTGGGTCAGGGTGTCCATTGTGATATCCAGTCGAAAGTCAGTTGACAGTCAAAGCTACAAAAGTCTGAACGTCGGCGCCACCACGTTGCCTCAACGCCCCAAAGCCCAACGGCGACTGTGAGACGCGCCCGCGAATCGGCAGGTTGTATAGGCGGTTGTCGGTTCGCGGTTGCGGGCTTGGGGTTGCGTGGTATCGTGGCGGTCATCGTCAACCGTGAACCGGCAAACGCCAACCGTCTTCTGTTATCGGGATGAGAACTGTTGACTGTGGACTGTCGACTCTTCACGGCTGCAGCAGATTATTCCGCACCGCGTACCGCACCAGTTCACTGACAGAGTGGATTCCCAGCTTGCGCATGATGTGCGCGCGGTGTGTCTCGACTGTCTTCACCGCCAGGTTCAGCTGCGTGGCAATCTCCTTGTTTGTGTTACCCTCCGCCAGCAATTGAACGATCTGGCGCTCACTCGGCGTCAGGGTGCTACGAGGACCCTCGCCGGCCTCCAGCCCTTTGATGTAGCCTTCCAACACCATGCGCGCGACTTTGGAGGTAAAGAAGGGCCGGCCTTGCTGCAAGGACTCGACGGCCGGTATCAGCTCGCGTGCCGCATCCGATTTTACGAGATAACCTTGCGCTCCAGCCTGAAGAAAGGCGCGAACCAGTTGCTCGGAGTCGTGCTGGGTGAGAACGAGCACCTGTGCCTCGGGATAGGCCTTCAGAATTCCGCGTGTCGCTTCCAATCCATTCAATCCCGGCATGCTCATATCGAGGATGATGACCTGAGGTTTCAAGGCTTCGGTCTTCTCGACGGCTTCACGGCCGCTGGCGGCTTCACCGACCACGGCCCATCCGGGATGACCCTCGAGGATCGATCTCAATCCGCGCCGTACAACCTCGTGATCGTCCACCACCAGAATGCGGAGTTCCGGGTTCATGATGTCTTCTCCGGAAGCGGCAGCGCGACTTTGATAATGGTGCCCGGTTGTCCGCGCTTGATTTCCAGCCAACCTCCGAGCTGCCTTACCCTTTCGCGCATGCCTCGAATTCCGACTCCCAGCGTCACCGGACGTCCGCTGGCGTCACTCGGGATTTCGTCCGGCAGTCCTTTGCCCTGGTCAGCCACCTCAAGTGTGATCCGCCCACCGCTATGCTGCAACTGAATTCTGGCCGTGCGGCTGCCGGAGTGGCGATGAATGTTTGTCAGGCACTCTTGCACGATGCGGAACAAAGCTGTCTCCAGGTCGCTCGGCAGACGCCCGAGTTCGGTCGAAGCCTCCAGATCCACCTCGATCTTCGTCCGGTCGGCGAACCCGTCCACATACCAACGCAGCGCGTAAGGCAGGCCCGCCTCGTCCAACATCGGCGGATGCAACAGGTAAGAAAACGTTCGAATCTCGCGTGAAGCCTGTTCGGCCAGATCGCCTGCTTCGGCCAACGATCTTGCAGCTCGGGGATCGAGAGAGGCGCCGGCGCGCTGCTTCACGAGGGCGAGATTCAGCGACAAAGCCGACAGGGTCTGGGCGGTGCTGTCATGCAGCTCGCGCGCCATGCGGCGTCGCTCCTCATCTTGAAGCTTCAGCAAGCGGGCGGACAGTTCGCGGACAGCCTCTTCGGATCGCTTCCGCTCGGTCATATCGCGCGTGACCTTCGCGAAGCCCCGGAGATTTCCCTCGCCATCCCGAAGCGCGGTGAGGCTGACGTCAGCCCAGAAACGGGAGCCGTCTTTGCGCACGCGCCAGCTTTCGTCTTCCACCCGGCCTTCCGCGATGGCCACTTTCAGCATGCGCTCAGGCTTGCCGTCGCGCACATCCTCAGGGGGATAAAAGACGGAGAAGCTCTGGCCGATAATCTCGTCGGGCCGGTATCCCTTCAGCCGCTCCGCGCCCTCATTCCAGGTCAAGACGCTGCCTTCGGGGCTGAGCATGAAAATGGCGTAGTCTTTGACCGACTGAACGACCAGACGGAAGCGTTCCGCGCTCTCCTTCAGATCTTCTTCCGCCTGCTTGCGATCGGTGATCTCGCGAATGCAGAGGCAGACGCGTCGCGAGCCGCCGTCGGGATTGATCCGGCTGATTCGCCCCAGGAACCAGCGTTTGCCCCCGGGGAAATCGAGCGAATACTCGATGCTTTCCGAGCGCCCGGATTCCGCCACGCGGCGAAAGGCGTTCTGGAAGGGGCGTCCGGCTTCCTCGCCCAGAACCTCCACCAGGCGCCGCCCGATGAGTTCCTGCCGGGGGCGGATCAGCAACGGCTCGTTGGCGGTCCAGATTTCGAGATATGTGCCCTCTTCGTCAAATTCGAATACCGCGTCTTCCGTGGCTTCGATGAGCGCGCGGAGGCGGGCCTCACTTTGCTGATGCGCCAAGGCGGCCTTCCTCTGCAGCGTGATGTCGCGGTTGATCTCGAGAACCGAAATCGGCCGGCCATCGTTGCTTCGCTGCAAAACGTGCCGGCTGGAGACGATGATTTCGGTGCCATCGCGCCGGATGTGGACCAATTCTCCTTCCCACGATCCAACTTCGAGCAGTTGCCGCTCGACGGCTTCGAGGCACTCCGGGAATCGGGTTTGGAGCAGCGTATGAACCACCTTGCCCAGCGCCTCACCCGAACCCCAGCCGTACATCTGTTCCGCGCCTTCATTCCAGAAAAGAATTGAACTGTTCACACTCCGGACGATGATCCCGTCGTGGGCGATCTCCAGGAGACGAACCTTTTCTCGCAACACCTCGTTAAGCTGTGCCGCTTCGAACGCCCGCTCGGCGACGCGTCTCTCGAGTTCCGCCTGGACGGTCTTGAGTTCCTCCTCCATCCGTTTGCGCCCCGTGATGTCCTCGCAGAGACCCATCATTCGCGCCGGCTGTCCGTCACGGCCGTAAATCACCCGGCCTCTGCCCGAGATCCACCTCGAACCACCAGTGGCCATCGCCTCGCGATACTCGATTGCATACTGGCCGCCGCCTTTAAGGGCTGAATTGATGGCACCGAGCACCCTATCGCGGTCATCGGGGTGTATCGCTTGCAGGAACCCATCGAATGTGCCGCCGAAGGCGCCCGGCGCGTGGCCGTGAATCCGCTCCAGAGTCTCCGACCATTCGACCTGGCCAGTCGCGATGTTCCAGTCCCAGGTGCCGACGCCGGCCGCATCCAGCATCAGCTGAGTCCGGTCTTCGCGCGACGACGGCTCCAGCGGGCGCTGCCGGCCCGCAGCCGGCACCGAATCGGTCGCTGTGCCGGAGATGCGACGCGGAGCCAGGCCAGTCTTCGCTTCCGCGGAGTTCACAGTTTTTCGTTTTGTGGCTTTGGCAGAACCCAGGGTCTTACACCTCTCCAATTCCAAATCGATTCAAGAGCGACGGACAAACCTCATCTTATATCACCGCTGAAACACGGGGCCATACTGCCCGCCGTGGGAAAGCCGTTCCCTTATAAACAGAGCTCCGTGCGTCGGAACACGGTCGAATCGGCCGGCTCAAGGTTCGATTCGCTTCGTTGTCCGCTTTCATTGGCTCTTTTGCCCGCGCGGCTTACCTCGCCTAAGCACCGCAAATCATTAGTAGGTAGCAATTTAGATTCAACAAAATGTGTTATCCAGGCGCCCGAGTGTTGGTCAACTTGTTGGAGGTCACGACTGCCATGCCATGGATTCCGCCTCGACGCAGCTGGTGTGTTCCTATGACTCCATCATAGATTTTCCCGGTACTTACGTCAACGGTAAGAACGAGCTGGAGTATCCGACCCATAGGACTCTTCTCGTGTAGATGCGCGAAAGGGCGCGCCGTACGTCAGCCAGTTTGTCAGTACGTCAGTCAATCAGTCGCTCGGTCCTGAGTCGCACAGTCGGGTGCGCCCGTACGTCGGTTTTATCAGTCCGTTAGTTTTCACTGTTGAGTCCCCCCTCTGCCGAGCTCAGGATTCCGACCAGTGCACGCCTGTGCAACTCCGGAGTGAGTAACTGAGCGGCTGACCCACTGACAGACTGAGCTCCCGGCCATGATAGGTATCTTCGAAATTCAAGTTAAGGGTATTCCCCGATTGACCCTTATTGCTGAACAGACGAATCTGCGAATTGCGAGGTCCGAGCGCCTTGCTCATTTACCCGGCTTTGACCATGCGGGCATTCCCGTTCCAACGATCAGGCGCCTCGCGTACGGACGGGCAGGTTAAGGGTACGAGAGATCGGCTGGTCAGGTCCGGGTTCCGTGCATGGCCTTGGGGCTGCGCGGTCCAGACATGTAGCCCCCAAGGAGAGTGCATGGAGTCATGAAGATGCTTCGTATGCTTGTCGTCGATGATGATGAGCCTGTGCGTCGCGGCGTGAAGGAATTGCTGGAGACTCAACCGGGCTGGCAGGTGGTCGGTGAAGCAGCCAACGGCCGGGAGGCGTTGCAGAAAGCCGCTGAATTGAGCCCGGACGTGGTGACTCTCGACATCACCATGCCGGAGCTCGACGGGATCAGCGCCGCCTTCCTGATCCATCAGGCGGCGCCCGAGACGGAGATGCTCGTGCTCACCCAGCACGACGTGCCCGGGATGGTCAGGAAGGCCCTCGACGCAGGGGCCCGCGGCTACGTGCTGAAATCGAGAGCGGGGCGGGACCTGGTGCCGGCGGTCGAAGCGGTGTGTCAGCACCTGCCGTTCATCAGCGCGGAAGTCTCCGACGCCGGGCAGCCGGGCCCCCAGGCAACGGGCGGCAAGTAGATGGCACTGCCGACGTCAGTTTCTCAGTAACTCAGTCGCTCAGTGCGGAGTCGTTCAGTTCCCGAAGCCGCGGAGTGGACCACTGAGAGGTTGATGAACTGACAAACTGAGAGACTCAGAAACTGACGGACTGACGTACGGTCGACTGTGAAGTGTCGAATATGGACTTGAGACGTATCGGGTTCGGCTATTCCGGGTTAGGAGGGGATCAACCAGTGGCACAGCCAAGGCACGAGTTCGAGCATTTTCCTGTTTCCAAGTACCGGAAGATCCTGGTGGTTGAGGACGACGAGCGAGTGCGGGATTCCCTGGTGGAACTGTTGAGGGAGTGGGGTCACAACGTGGACACCGCGGTTAACGGGACCGAGGCGTGGAACAAGATCGTAGCTTCCGACCCCGCGGTGGTTCTTTCCGACCTCCAGATGCCAGGCCTGAGCGGTCTCGAGTTGCTCAAACGGACACGCGAGTTCAATCAAAGCATCTCGTTCATCATGCTCACCGGCCACGGCACCATCCCGCACGCCGTCGAGGCCACGCGGCTTGGCGCCTTCGATTTTCTGGAGAAGGGGACCGACCCCTCTCACTTGCAGGTGGCGCTCCGCAACTGCCTGCACCGGCACGAGAGCGAGCGGCAACTGCAGATAGCGCACCGCAAGCTTCGCGATCTGGGAGCGCTCGGCCGGCTTGTCGGCCATTCCAAAAAGATGCGGCAGCTTATGTCGCTCATCAATCTGGTCGCGCCTTCGGCGGCGCCGGTATTGATCACCGGCGAGAGCGGAACCGGGAAGGAAGTGGTGGCGCGCACCATTCACGAGCTCAGCCCCTATCGCAGCAACTCCTTCGTGGCGGTGAACTGCGCCGCCATCCCCGAGTCGCTCATCGAAAGCGAGCTGTTTGGGCATGAAAAGGGAGCCTTCACCGGCGCATTTGAATCGCGGATGGGGTGTTTCGAGCTTGCGCAGGGCGGAACCCTGCTGCTTGACGAGATCGGCGAGATGCCATTGACCGCGCAGGCGAAGCTGCTGCGCGTGTTGGAAGATTCCAAAGTCCGGCGGCTGGGCGCCCGCAATGAGACTGCCGTCTCCGCGCGCGTGCTGGCGTCCACCAACCGCGAGCCCGAAGAGGCCGTGAGGTCAGGCAGTCTTCGCAGCGATCTTTACTACCGGCTGAACGTGGTGCATATTTCCATGCCGCCATTACGCGAGCACCTGGAGGATCTCGAGCTTTTGGCCAGTTCGCTCGTGGAGGAACTCTGCCAGAAGCACGAGCGACGTACAAAGGCCATCGACCCGGAGGCCCTGCGCCTGATGCACGAATACCCCTGGCCGGGGAACGTCCGCGAGTTGCGCAACGTGCTCGAACGGGCTGTGGTGACTTGCGCGGGTGATACCATCACGGCGGAGAACCTCTCGAATCCCGTGCGAGGTCTCGCGGCGGCAGTTGGGATTTAGTCGTCAGTTCTTCAGTCCGTCAGTTTGTCACTCCGTCAGACGGTACGGGCGCGTTGCTAACGCTACGTTTGCGCTGGCGAGAAGAGTACTAAGTGCTGACAGACTGAAGAACTGACGTACTGACGACCGGCGTCACGCTACGGCGATGCTTTTGTCGCCTGGCAACTCTTTGTGCCGGGCGAGCACGCGGCTGATCTCCGCGATCATGTGATCCGGGAGGCAAGGCTTCGTCAAGATCGCTTCGCATCCGACCGGACCGGCACCGGCCACGTCATAAGCGGTCAGGATGACGATCGGAATATGCCTCGTTTTCTCGCCGGATTTGAGCAGGCGTGCTGCTTCCCAGCCGTCCATCCCGGGAAGGGAAAGGTCCATGATGATCAGGTCCGGCTTCAGCCGTTCGGCCTTTTCCAGGGCTTCCGGGCCGTCGTTGACCTGAGTTACGTCAAAGCCCTTTTCGGAGAGAAAATAAGCGTACATCTCCCGATTGTCTGCGAAGTCGTCGACGATGAAGATGTGGTCCCTCTTTGTTTCCATTCACAAATCCTCTTGTACACGATGTCGGTCCGTCCGTATGTCAGTAGCTCAGTCAGTGCGCTCTGATCGAGCGATAACTGACGCACTGAAGAACTGAGGAACTGAAGAACATACTCTCAGGCTTCCGCAGTTTTCCGATTCGATCTCATCATCGTCGAGATCACGCCAAACAAATCCGGCGGCTGGACCGGTTTCGGCACGTGCCGGTCGAAGCCGGCGCTCAGCAGTCGCGTGCGGTCAGAAGCGCTGGCGTACGCCGTGAGTGCCACCGCCGGAATTCGAGCGCCACGGTCGGCCGGCAGGCTCCTGACTTTGCGGATCAGGCCGTAGCCGTCCTCGACGGGCATTTCAATATCCGCGATCAGCAGGTCCGGCCGCTCCCGCTCCAGGATGGCCAGCGCGTCGGCGGCGGAAGGGGCAAGCATGACTTCCGCGCCCCATCGCTCGAGCACCGTAGCCACCACTTCGCGGGCATCCGCTTCGTCGTCGACCAGCAGGACTCGAAGGCTCTTCAACGAAGGCTCGCCTTCGAAGGCTCCGTTCTCCGCCGGGTGCATCTCTGAAGCTTGTACGCCGCTCAATGCCGGTACCAGCGCGCCGGACGCGGGCAGCCGCGTCTTGAAAACTGCCCCAGACCCGTCGTCCCGATTGCGCGCTTCGATCATGCCGCCGTGCATCTCCACGATGTGCCGCGCGATCGCCAGGCCCAGCCCCAATCCCTTGTGGGCGCGCGTGGTCGAGGCGTCGCCCTGCCGGAATCGCTCGAAGATGAAAGGCAGAACCTCAGGCCGGATTCCGGGACCGTCATCCTGCACGGCAATCTCAATGCTCGAATCGACCCGTTCAACCCGGACTTCAACGTGACCCTTGGGCGGCGCAAACTTGACTGCGTTCGAGAGCAGGTTTGATACCACCTGGATCAAGCGTGACGGGTCCGCAGTGATAATCCCAATGTCGTTCGCCACCCTGGGCTCCAGCTGGATATGCTTGCCGTCTGCCGCCAGCCTCACCGTGTCGAGCGCGTTCTGAACGACGGAGGCCACGTCCACGCGCCTCAAATCCAAACGCAGCTTGCCGCTGACGATCCGCGATATATCGAGCAGGTCCGCGATGAGGGCGGCCTGCAAAAGAGCATTGCGGTTGATGGATTGAACCGCTTTGGCATGCGTCTCCCGATCGAGTTCCCCGGTCATGAGCATGTGGGCCCAGCCGGTGATGGCGTTGAGCGGCGTACGCAGCTCGTGAGAGAGAATAGCCAGAAACTCGTCCTTGAGCTGGTTCGCGCGCTCGGCTTCACGTCGCGCCTCTTCGGTGCTCTTGAGCAAGCCCTCGATTTCGGCAGTGCGCTCTTCCACTCGCCGCTCGAGTTCGGAATTGAGCAGCGCGAGTTCCTCGGTCTTGCGGTAAAGCTCCGCGAAGATCGCGACTTTTGCGCGCAGGATGCCCGGCACGATGGGGACCGAGACGTAATCGACAGCGCCGGAGTCGTAGCCCTTCAGCCGGTCGCGATCGTCCACCATGACGCCCGACACCAGAATGATCGCCGTCTTGCGGAACCGTGGATGATTGCGGATCATCGCGGCCAGCTCGAAGCCGTCCAGTTCCGGCATGACGACGTCGATGAGGACCACGGCGATCTCATTCCGCAGAAGCTGTTCGAGCGCTTCCTTACCGGAAGTAGCCTTGATCAGATTTTCGCCGAGGTCGGCGAGAATGGCTTCGTAGCTCAACAGCTTGCCTTGTTGATCGTCAACCAGAAGAATGTTGACCGGACGGTGCGAGCGTTCCGGCTCCTGCTTGACCCTTGGTTCTGGTTCTCCAGGCAACATTGCTAGTGAGGCCATTGCAGCGATCTCCGTTGGGTACGTCAGTAGGTCGGTTCTCGGTAGCCGGTAGCCGGTTGTCGGTTTCCGCCCACAAGCAAACCGACCGCCGAGGACCGACAACCGGAAACTGCGAACCGACGACCGCCAATCAGCAACCGGGCTACCGATGCAACCACATGCGTAACGCCGATAACAACTGCTCCGTATTCACCGGCTTGGCCAGGTACTCTGAGGCGCCGGCTTCGAGACACTTCTCGCGGTCGCCCTTCATGGCCTTCGCGGTGAGCGCCACGATGGGAAGCCGCCGGAATCTCGGATTCTGCCGGATCGACTGCATGGTTTTGTAGCCGTCCATCTCCGGCATCATGATGTCCATCAAAACGATCGAGACGTCCGGGGTTTTATCGAGCAAGGCGATCGCCTCGTGGCCTGTGCTCGCCGAGAGCACCTTCATGCCGCGGCGTTCGAGCACGCTGCTGAGCGCGAAGATGTTGCGGACGTCGTCGTCGACGACCAGCACCGGCTTGCCCACCAGATCCTCGTCGGAGCGGTGCAGACGTTCGATCATCTGCTGCTTCTCGGCCGGGAGATGAGCGACTACCCGATGGAGGAACAGCGCCGTTTCGTCGAGCAACCGCTCGGGGGATTCCACGCCTTTCACCACGATGCTGCGAGCGATGGTGTGCAGCCGCGCATCCTCTTCGGGCGAAAGCTCCTTTCCGGTATAGACGACGATGGGAATGTCGCGCAATTCCTGATCCTTGCTCAACTGCTCCAGCACCTCGAACCCGGACATGTCGGGTAGGCGCAGGTCGAGGACGACGCAGTCGGCCTGACGCGTTCGCAGCGACTCGATGGCTTCCGCGCCCGACGCTGCCGTTTCCACTTCGATGTCGTCGTGCTCCAGCAGAGCGCGGATACTCAACTGGTCGCCGGCATCGTCTTCCACAACCAGCAGCCGGCGACGCCTCGGTTGTGCGTAGTCCTTGATGCGCTGCAGCGCGGCATTCAGCCCCTCCGGCGTCGAGGGCTTGGTGATGAACTCGAACGCGCCGCGAGCGAGACCATGCTGCCGATTCTCGTCCAGGGTGACGATCTGGACCGGAATATGCCGGGTGGCCGGATCCTGCTTGAGCTGGCTGAGAACGGTCCAGCCCAGCATGTCGGGCAGGAAAACGTCGAGCGAAACGGCGGTTGGATGATACTTGCGCGCGAGCTCCAGCGCCTCGATTCCACGCATGGCCACCAGCACCTTGAAACCCGACGCCCGCGCCAGATCCGCCAGGATTCTGCAGTAGTGTGCCTCGTCCTCGACAATGAGCAGCGTCGGATCGCCGGGCTGCAGCGATTCGCGATCGTCGGGCACCTGCTCGACCGGGCGCTCTGGCAGCCGGACCACCGGCACCCGCACCAGCCCGGCGCTGGAATCCTGGCTCTGCGCGGTCCGGCCGGCCGCAGACGGACCAGCGTAAGTCAGCGGCAGGTAGAGGGTAAAGGTACTGCCCTTGCCAAGATCGCTGTGCAGTTGAATCTCCCCGCCCAGGAGGTTGGCAAGTTCGCGGCTGATGTTCAGACCCAGGCCGGTGCCGCCGTACTTCCGGCTGGTGGTTGCGTCAGCCTGCTGGAAGGCTTCGAAGATGATCCGCTGTTTTTCGGGCGGAATGCCGATACCGGTATCGCTGACAGCAAAAGCCACAACGCCGCCGGCATTGGAAAGCACGGGGTGTCCCGGAGTCCAACCGCTGGCCGCCGGCAGGACCTGCAGGCGCACATGACCCTTCTCGGTGAATTTGAAGGCGTTCGAAAGCAGGTTCTTCAGGATTTGCATCAGACGCTTCAAATCCGTGGTCATACCGCGCAAACTCGGAGCCATGGTCAACTCGAAGTCGAGTTTCCGGTTCTCCGCCTCGTGCCGGAAGGTGCGCTGCACCGTCTCCACCAGATGCGCCAGCTGGATGTCCTCGGCGTCCACGGTGACGGTCCCGGATTCGATCTTCGACAGATCCAGAATGTCGCTGATCAGGTTCAAAAGATCAGTTCCCGCGCTGTGAATGGTGCGCGCAAACTCCACCTGCTTTGCGGTGAGATTGCGGTCCGCGTTCTCCGAAAGCTGCTGTCCGAGGATCAGGATGCTGTTGAGCGGAGTCCGCAGCTCGTGCGACATGTTGGCCAGGAATTCGGACTTGTACTTGGAGGTGAGCGCCAGTTCGTCGGCCTTCTCTTCGAGAGCGCGGCGCGCCTGCTCGATTTCCTCGTTCTTACGTTCCACTTCGGCGTTCTGCTCCGCGAGCTGCTGGGCTTTCTGCGCCAGTTGCTCGTTCTTCTCCTGCAGCTCTTTCTGCTGGCTCTGCAATTCGGTGGCGAGCTGCTGCGACTGCTTCAGCAGGCCCTCCGTCTTCATCGTGGCTTCGATACTGTTCAGCAGGATGCCGATGCTGGCCGTGAGCTGATCGAGGAACGCCAGGTGCGATGAAGTGAAAGCGTTGAGCGATGCCAGCTCGATCACGGCTTTCACCTGGCTCTCGAAGAGCACCGGGAGCACCACCACGTTCCGGGGTGGCGCCTCGAAGATGCCGGAGCGGATGGGGGCGGCGCTGGTCGGGACGTCTGAAATCAGCAAGCGCCGCTTCTCGGCCGCGCACTGCCCAAGCAAGCCCTCGCCCACACGGAGGCGTTCATACGAGTACCCGTTGCCACTGCCGCCGGAATTGCCGATGGAAGCAAGCTCGTCGTTGCGAGGGCTGATGGCGTACCCGGCGAGCAGGTTCAGGGTCGAGTCCTCCGACTCGGTATCCATGAGGTAAATGACGCTGCGCTGCGCGTTGACCAGCGGCGTCAGCTCGGAAAGCAGCATGCGTCCGACGGTGCCCAGGTCCCGCTGGCCCTGCAGCAATCCGGTCACACGCGCCAGGTTGGTCTTCAGCCAGTCCTGCTGGCTGTTCTGCTCCGTCGTCAGCCGCAGGTTGGTGATCATGGTGTTGAGGTTGTCCTTCAACTCCGAGACTTCGCCGCGCGCGTCCACCTTGATGGATCGCGTCAGGTCGCCGCGCGTGACCGCCGTGGCCACTT
>JASHQD010000443.1 GCA_030037755.1 Terriglobia bacterium | reverse complement strand
CAGGACTGCTGAAGGTCCTGCCGGACGGACCTCCGGAAGGATAGAGCATGTCATTGGCCCGGAGCGAGGGCGGTCCGGCATCCAAGAGAGCGGACGGCATCGACGCACTCGTCGGCCGGCAAGCTGGCCGTGCGCCGGCCTGCCTCCGCCCGGCGATCGGCGCCGGGAGACGCTATACTGGATTTGGGGCGGAGACGTTCATGGCTAATGGCAAAAAGGGACGGGTCCTGATCGTGGAGGACGACCTCAGCGAGCGTAGGGGTCTGGCCGATCTGCTGGGGGCCTGGGGCTACGATACCGAAACGGCCGGCGACGGTGAGGACGCCCTCACCAAGATGCCCTCGTTCGAGCCCCACATCGTCATTTCGGATCTGCGCATGCCGCGCATGACGGGCATGGAGCTGCTCAAGCGGCTGCGCGAGGAATCGCCCGCCACGGCGTTCATGATCCTGACCGGACAGGCCACCATCGAGGAGGCAGTCGAGGCTACAAAATTGGGTGCGCTGAACTTCGTCGAGAAGCCCATCGATCCGGCGCGTCTGCAGATCGAGCTGCGGAATTCCCTGGACCGGCATGACAGCGCACGCCAGCTCGTAATCGCCAACCGGCGGTTGCGCGATGCCGGACTGCTCGGCCGGCTGGTGGGCGCCTCGAAGCGCATGCAGGACGTCATGCACCTGATCGAGCAGGTGGCGCCGTCGTCGGCCTCGGTGCTGATCACGGGCGAAAGCGGGACCGGCAAGGAACTGGCGGCGCGCACCATCCACGAGTTGAGCCCCAGGGCCCCACGGGCTTTCGTGGCGGTGAACTGCGCGGCCATTCCCGAGAGCCTGATGGAGAGCGAAATCTTCGGCCACGAGAAGGGCGCCTTCACCGGCGCCAATGAGCGCCGTCTGGGATGCTTCGAACTCGCCGACAGCGGAACCCTGCTGCTCGATGAAATCGGCGAAATGCCGATGCCCACGCAGGCGAAGCTGCTCCGCGTTCTCGAAGACTCGCGAGTGCGCCGCCTCGGCAGCAAGCACGAGATTTCAGTCGATGTCCGGGTGCTTGCGGCCACCAACAAGATTCCCGCAGACGCCGTCGCCAAGGGCCAGCTTCGCAGCGATCTCTTTTTCCGCCTGAATGTCGTCCAGATCGAGATGCCTCCCTTGCGCGATCATCTCGAGGATCTGGAGGAAATGGTGGCGGCGATCCTGGCCGATCTGAATCGCAAGCACGGGCGGGACATCAAGGGAGTGGATCCCGAGGTGCTGGAGACCTTCCGCCACTACTCCTGGCCGGGCAATGCGCGCGAACTTCGCAATACGTTGGAGCGCGGAGTCGTGGTCTGTGCGGACAGCGTGCTGCGGCGGAAAGACATCTCGGCCGAGTTCGGCCGCACGGCGCTGGTGGCCGACGACGGATTGCGTCTCCGGCCCGGCCTCACGGTGGAAGAGGCCGAGCGCCGCCTGATCCTGGAAACCCTGGCGTTCGCCGCCAATAACAAGACGCGGGCGGCCCAGATGCTTGGCATCAGCTTGAAGACCCTGCACAATAAGCTGAAGCAGTATGAGAGTCAGCCTCAAAGCTAAACTGACCGCGCTGATTTCGGCCCTGGTTCTGGTGGTCGTGCTGGCGATCTCCGGCCTTTTCTGCCTCGAACTGGTCGAGCACATGCTGGACGACGTCGCCAGCCACGCCCAGTACTTGACGCATCAGATCTACGATCAGGCCCGCGAGGCCATCGCGCAAGGGTTCATGCCGGCCACGACGGATCTTAATGATCCCGTGCAGCTGCGGGATTTCGCGCAGAATGTCTTCCAGAAAAACAGCGGATTGCTTTCCTCGGTACAGTCGGCAAACACGTTCTCGCAAAGCTTCGAGTACGTCACCATCACTGACGCCAGCGGCTACATTGTCCTGCACAACGATCCCGGCCAAGTCGGGCACGAACTCCCGCCCGGCACGCCCTTCGACGTACTGGGAACAGCGGGCCTCTATCGCCAGCTCCGCATTCTGTACGGTGCGCCGCAGATCTACGAGGTCGATTTTCCTCTGAAGTTCGGCGTGCTGCCGCTGGACGTGCGCGTGGGCATCAGCACCGCCTTTCTCGGCGCGGCGCTGAAGCCGCTGCTCAAAAGAGCCCTTCTGACTTCGCTGATCGCAATCGTTCTCGCCACCTTCAGCGCCGGCGTGCTGTCATTTCTCGTGCTCCGGCCTCTGCGGTCGATTTCCATGAACGTCGACCGCCTGGCTCGCGGCGAGCTTCCCGGCCCGGTTCCGGTCTCGAGCAGCGACGAATGGGGCGTGCTGTCGTCCAAATTGAATCTCCTCGGCGAGCGGATTCGCGGTGAGAAGGCGGCCTTTGTCGCTTTGAAGGACAATCTCGACCACTTGCTGGCAAACCTGGCCGATGGCCTGATGCTCTTCGATCAGCAGGACCGGCTGATCCTGGCCACGCCGGCAGTGACGCGGTTTCTTGGCAAGACCACTTCGGAGATTCTCCACAAAACTCCCGGCGAGATTTTCTCCGGGAACGATGGCCTCGGCAAGCTGGTTCACGATGCGTTCGCGCGACGGCACGCCTTGAACGGTCAGACTGTGGAAGCGCCCCCCGGCTCTGACGCGGGACGGCTCGCGGCGAATCTGGTATTTGTCGAAGAAGAAGGAACTCCGGTCGCCTGTCTGCTCACCCTGAGGGATCCGGACTCCCGCGCCGAGCTCGAAACCCAGATCAACACCGCCGCCAAGCTCGCCGCGATCGGCAGGCTGACCGCCGGTGTCGCGCACGAAGTGCGGAATCCGCTCAACGCCATGGTTCTGCAGATCGAGGTGCTGAAAGCGAAGCTGGGAGATCGGGCCGAGCAGGTGAAGCCGAATCTCGATGTGCTGCACAGCGAGGTGCGGCGGCTCGATCGGGTGGTCAGGACTTTCCTCGATTTCGCGCGGCCGGTGGAACTGCATCCGGTCGAAACCGGAGTCGAGGATCTGATCGAGGAAGTGCTGCGCGCGGCGCAGCCCGAAGCGAACAAGTATCACGTGGCGCTGGTGCATGAGCGGAACGGCGCGCTGACGGTTCGCGTGGACCGCGACCTGATCAAGCAGGTCCTTCTCAACCTGGTGCTGAATGGCTGCCAGGCCATGCCGAATGGCGGCGAGTTGCGCGTCTCATCGCGGGCGCTCTCGAAACAAGTGGAGATCAAGGTCGCGGACAACGGCGTCGGCATTTCGCCCGAGGCGCGATCGAAGATCTTTTCGCTGTACTACACGACCAAGCCTGCCGGAACCGGCGTCGGCCTGGCGATGTCATACCGGATCGTCCAGCTTCACGACGGCTCCATCGACTTCGCGAGCGAGGTCAACCACGGCACCACTTTCCGCGTCACTCTGCCCGGCGGACGCGGCGCAAAAGTTCGGGGCGGAAACGGCAGCGCCCCGGAGAGCCGCCAGAGCGCTGCCGTTACGGAAGCTGCAGGATGAGCGAGAACCCGCAACGCGTCCGGCGCCTGCCTTTCCTGCGATTCCAGCGGTCCTCCGCTGCGACCCCGCTGGCCGCGACGCGCGCCCTGGCCGCAGCTTTTCACGACACGATCGATCTGCTCGTTAAGCCCCTTGACGCCAGCCGGTGGTTGAAGCTGAGCGTTCTCTGCCTCTTTCTGGGCGGAGGAACGCCCTCGGCGGCGTTCAACTGGAGCCTGGGCTCGCTGCCGGGCGACATCGGATTCCGGGGGCTTCTGGCGCGGGCCCGGGAAACCGTGGCGGAACACGTATGGCTGATCGCGGTGGTGAGCGTGGCCGCGCTTGCCTTGCTGTTGGGCCTGCTCTATCTGCGATCGGTCTTTCGATTTGTCCTCGTGGACGCAATCCTGAAACGGGAAGTCCGGTTTCGACCAAGCTTGCAGCAAACGCGCCGTGCCGGCCGGTCCTACTTCCGCTGGCTGCTCGCGGCCGTGGTGGTTATCACGATCGCGCTGATGGGTGGCGGCGCGCTGGCCTATCCCTATCTGCGATCGGCCGTGTCGGCTGGAATGCGATCCCCGGCGTTCTGGGCCACCCTGGTCGCAGTGCTCACGATCGACGTCCTGATCGGCCTGGGTGTGGCGCTGGTCATCGTGCTCACGGACGACTTTGCGGTTCCCATCATGTACGCGGAGAACCTGACGCTGCTCGCCGCATGGCGGAAACTTAAGCCCCAGCTGCGCGCCGAGCCCGGGGCCTTTGCCGTATACGTGTTCCTGCGATTCTGCGTGGCCGTCGCTACCAGCGTTGTAACTCTGTTTCTGCTTTTTCCGCTGCTCCTGGGCTTGTTTTCCGGCGCGATCATCACCGGCGCGCTGGCCGTGCTGGGACTTCACCTGCTCGGATATGCCTGGAGCTGGAATCCGGTTTCGATTTCGATTACGTCCGCGGCTTTGGCGGTGCTGATCAGCCTGATGCTGGTTCTGCTGAGCGTGGTCGGCATGCCCGCGCAGGTGTTGATTCAGGACTTTGGAATTCGTTTTATCGCATCGCGCTGTCCGGCGGTGGAAGCGGTTCTGCCGCCGCCGCTGGCGGCCGCTGATGTCACGAGCGCGGAGCTGTAGCGCCGCTGTAGCGCCGCCCTTTGGGGCGGCATGCGGGAGCAACACCACACCCCCGTTCGCGAGTCCGGGAGCAGTCAAGACTGGAAAGCAGGAGATATCGTCATGAAGCAGAGCAACAGCCGGACGCCATGGGTCACGAGGTTCGTTCTCTTGATCTGGATCGCGGGGGGCCTGTCCGCCTGGGGATCATCAGCGCCTCTCGTCTCACCTCAGTCACAAGCTGCCGAATCGCATTCGTCACCGTCGCAAGGCCCGGCAGCATCGGGCAGCCAGGGCAAGGCGCCGGGCGGCGCGCAGTCCGAGGCCGATGCCAACGAATACAAAAACTACCGGCTCAACATGAACAGCGTCAACAAATACATGACGGCCACCAAGGCGATCCTCAAGCTGATGAGCGACAATCCCACCCTGAGGGAGCAACTCAACTCCCAGCACGACGTCCCCACCATCGACGAGGCGGTGAAGACGACCGAGAAGTATCCGGAGCTCAACGCCGCCATCGAGACCGCCGGACTCACGACTCGCGAATACGTCGTGATGTCAGGCACCTTGACCGGCGCGATGATGGCCGTCGACATGAAAAAGCAGGGACAGATCACGGCTTATCCCACCACGATCCTGCCGGAGAACCTTACCTTCGTGGAGAAGAATTACGAGAAGCTGAAATCTATGATGAAAACTCTGCAAACCGAGCAGGACGAGGAGCAATGACAAGGCCGCCGATCGCCCGCGGGCCGGCTGCACGGAAGTAGCGCCGCCCTTCAGGGCGGCAGGCGCAGGCAGCTACAGTTGCGCGGGCTTCAGGCCGGCAGATGCGGCTCCCGTCCGCTATTTATCCTTGCTCTTGCCGCTCGGCCTGCTTGCGTGTTCTCTCCGATGTCTTGCCCCTTTTCGGTGGAGGCAGCTTCACGCCCGCGCGACGCGCCTTTGAAAGTCCGATCGCGATGGCCTGCTGTGGCGACCGGGCGCCGTGCTTGCCTTGCCGTACGTGCTCCATCTCTTCGCGCACGAATTCGCCAGCCTGCGTACTCGGCGATTTCCCTTCGCGGGCGTCCTCACGCGCGCGCTCGATCGTCTTCCGTTCCGGCATGATTTCTCCTCACCTCACCGAGAAGAAGTACGCTTCTCATCCCCATATTTTTGGATAGGACTGCTCCGTCAGCCGGATGCAACTGAGTTTGCGATACCTGGAGTTCTCGGGACCTGTCCGGCTCGTGTACGCAGGGTACAGCAGGGACAATGAGACTTGAATTGATATGCCCGATCCAGATGAGCGCGGCTCCGACTGCCAAGAGCAGCGCCTCACGAACACCGAAAAACGAACACCGAGAACAGAGAACGAGCGACCGGCAACCGAAAACCGATCTCACTTTCCTGGCCACGGCTCTGATCGTGCTGCTACGCCCGGACGGCTTCGATGCCCAGATCGCGGCCGAAATGCTGGGGCCGAAGCTCGAAGTTCGAAACTCGAGTTTCGTATTTCGATTTTCGTCCGGTAGCTAGTGCTGATAAACGCAAGGAGGCGCGCCGGTTGAGAAAGCTGTCGACTGTCAACTGGAGACTCGACTTCGACTTTTCGACGCCGTTCGGCTAAAATGAATCATCACCCCGGATTTGAAATTCGGAATAGATAAGCAGGAGAAGACCCGTGGCACGCCTGACCCGTCATGAACTGAAAGAGGACGAATTTGTCTCCACCGTGGAATCGGCGGAGGAATACGCCCGGCAGCACGCCACCCAGATCATCGCGGGCGTGCTCGGCGCGGTGATCGTGGCCGGCGCGATTGTCGGCTATCGAAGCTACTCGGCGCATCAGGAGGCTGCCGCCAATGCCGCGCTCGGTGAGGCCCTGAAGACCTTCAAGGCCGACGTCGGGCCGGCTCCGCAGACCAACCTGTTCAGCCAGGACGCCAACACGCCGCAGCCCGGCGCGCCGGAGTTCAGCACCGATCAGCAAAAGTACCAGGCGGCCTTGAAGCAGTTTACCGACGTAGCGGCGAAGTACCCGCGCCAGGCGGCCGCTGATTTCGCGCGCTACCACATCGGACTCTGCCAGGCATCTCTCGGCAACGATCAGGCCGCAGTGAAGACGCTGGAGTCGGCGAGTGATTCCAGCGACAAGAACACGGCGGCGCTCGCCAGCGTTGCTCTGGCCGGCGAACTGAACAAGCTCGGCAAGACCGACGACGCTGTCAAGGTATACCAGAAGCTGGCCGATCATCCCACGTCGACCGTCCCCCGGGCTGAGGCGCTGTTGGCCGAGGCCAATCTGTATCGCGGCACCAAGCCCGCCCAGGCGCGAGCGCTTTACGAGCAGGTGCAGAAGGAATTTGGTTCCGATCCCTATTTGGCGAACCAGGTCCAGCAGCAGATTGCGGGACTTCCGAAGTAGGGTCTTGAGAGTTAAGAGTCGAGGAGTCGAGGTCGACTCTTAACTGTCAACTCCTAACTCTCAGCTCTTTTAACTCTCGACTCTCAACTCCTCAACTTCTTCCAACATGCCCGAACGTGAGACCCTCGAAACCGATGTTCTGATCGTGGGCGCGGGCCCGGCCGGACTCAGTTGTGCGCTGCGCCTCAGCCAGCTTATTCAAGCCCGCCAGGGCTCCGGCGATTCGCCGCTTTCGGCCGACAACATCTACGTGCTCGAGAAAGCCGAGGAACTCGGCGCGCACTCGCTTTCCGGCGCTGTGCTCGATCCGCGTGCATTGGGCGAACTGGTTCCCGATTTCGAGGCGAAGGGCGCTCCGCTCGAGACACCGGTCACGGGCGATTCCGTCTACTACTTCACCCGCAGCGGCCAGTTCAAAGCTCCGATCAATCCGCCATTCTTCCACAATCACGGCAACTACATCGTCTCCCTGAACAGATTCGTGAAATGGCTCGGAACGCAGGTCGAAGGTACAGGCGTGAACCTGTTTCCCGGATTTTCGGGAATGGACGTGCTGTTCGACGGCGACCGTGTGGCCGGCGTGCGCACCGACGATAAAGGCATCGACAAGAACGGCCGCCAAAAGTCGAACTATCAACCCGGCTATGACCTGCGCGCGAAGGTTACGGTATTTGCCGAGGGCCCGCGCGGATCGCTGACCAAGCATCTCGTGCGAAGGCTGAAGCTCGACGCGGGGTGCAATCCGCAGGCATACGGAATCGGCGTCAAGGAGCTGTGGGATGTGCCCGCCGGCCGGCTGCCCAAAGGCCAGGTGGTCCACACGGCGGGCTGGCCGCTGAGTGCGAAGCAGTTCGGCGGCGCCTTCCTTTACGCCATGTCGGACACGCGCCTCTCGCTCGGCCTGGTTTCGGGCCTTGACGCTGACGATCCCCGCTTCGACGGTCACAATGCGTTCCAACTCTGGAAGACTCATCCCTGGGTACGCAGCCTGCTCGAAGGCGGGCAGATGGTGCGCTACGGCGCCAAGACGGTGCCCGAGGGCGGCTATTTCGCCATTCCCAACACGGTGATGGACGGCGCGCTCATTGTCGGCGACTCCGCCGGATTTCTGAATTCACAGCGCTTGAAGGGTATTCACCTGGCGATGAAGACCGGGATGCTGGCGGCGGAATCGATCTTCGAAGCGCTCGCCGGCGGCGATACATCGGCGAAAGGACTGCAGCGCTTCGACGAGAAGTGGCGCTCGAGCTGGGTCCACGAGGAAATGTGGAAAGTCCGCAATTACCACCAGGGATTCGAGCACGGATTCTTCCCGGGCATGATCCAGGGCGCGCTCCAATTCGTGACCGGCGGCCGCGGCCTGCACGCTCGCTATCGAAGCCGGGCCGATTTTGAGCACGTGAAAAAGCTGGTTGAGATCAACGGGCGGCCGGAACGTGCCAGGCCGGACGGCAAGCTGACTTTCGACAAGCTGAAGGACGTTTACCATTCCGCGACGCATCACGACGAGGATCAGCCTTCGCATCTGCGCATCGCCGATTTCGACATCTGCAACGATCGCTGCGTGAAGGAATACGGCAATCCCTGCCAGTACTTTTGTCCCGCTCAGGTGTACGAAATGGAAGAGAAGGCCGATGGTTCCGGCCAGCGCCTGAAATTGAATCCGTCGAACTGCGTGCACTGCAAGACGTGCGATATCGCCGATCCGTACCAGATCATCACGTGGGTCTGTCCGGAGGGCGGGGGCGGGCCGCATTATGAGGGGATGTGAGGAGGAGTTGACAGGCGACAGTTCACAGTCGACAGTTGACAGTGTAGCGTCACGAATGCCAGCGAGGACTAATTGATGGGCGGTCCGAAACACGATAACGAAACACGCAACGCTGAAAAGCGCCTGGAGGCCCTTCTCACGGAAGGGCTCGAAAGCCGGGAAAGTAAGCTGACCCGAAAGGATTTCAAGAACATTCGTGAGCAGGCCCTGTCACGGTTGAGGGCGCGAAAGAGCAAACGCTGAATTTGAAGCTGACAAACGCGAGTCAGAAACAGCAATCCCGGTCAATCGCCCGATCGCCCGATGGCCCGATCACCCGATCGTCCGATCAAAGAACTCACCCGCCGTCAGAGATTCCTCGTCTGGTTTCTGGGCGGACTCGCGGCGTGGGCCGTGCGCGTGATCGGTTCGAGTCTCCGCTGGGAAGTGTACGGTTGGGAGAACTGCGAGAAAGCGTACGCCTCGCACAAGGGTCTGGTCTACGCGTTCTGGCACAGCGAGATTTTTGCTTCGACGTGGTTCTGGCGCAACCGCGGCGTCGTGGTCATGAGCGGATACAACTTTGACGCGCGCCTGACGGCCCGGGTGATCGGCAAGCACGGCTACGAGATCGCGCGCGGATCGGCCAGCCGCGGGGCCGTGCGAGCCCTGGTCGGCATGGTGCGCGCCATCCAACGCGGCCGCGACGCGGCTTTCACAATCGATGGTCCTCGCGGACCGCGGCATGTGGCCAAGCCCGGCGCGGTAATGGTCGCGAAGGCCACGGGCGCTCCGATCATATGCTTCCACATCCGGCCGTCGAGCGCCTGGGTGTTCAGCAAGAGCTGGGATCGAACCGAGATCCCGCGGCCGTTCGGCCGCATCGCTCTATTTATCGCGCCTGCGATCGCGGTTGCCAGGGATGCGGACGACGCCGAGCAAGCGCGCAAGCTGGAGGAAGTGCAGTCTACGTTGGAAAGTCTGGTTCGGCAGGGCGATCAGTGGCAGAAGAGCTGTTGAGTGATTTGGTCATTGAGCGATTTAGTCATCGGTGTTCCGGTCCGGTTGAGCGTCAGTGCTGATCTATTGACTTACCGACGTACTGACATACCGACGTACTGACTGACTCACGACTGTGCTAACCTTGAGAGGTACGCCGTGGCACCAGACCGAAGGACTCCCGGGGCTATATGGCTTTGATTGCGCCGGCACTGCTGGCGGCGGACTTTGCGTCCCTCGGTGAGGCATTGCGAATGATTGAAGCGGTGGGGTGCCGCCGCTGTCATGTCGACGTCGCGGATGGGCATTTTGCGCAGGAAGTGACGATCGGCCAGCCGGTATTCGAGTCGATCCGCAAAGCGACGCGGCTCGAAATCGATCTGCACCTGCTGATCGAGCGCCCGGAGCGGTACATCGGCGATTTTGCGGGCGCGGACCGGATCGCGATCCATCCCGAGTCGACACCGCAGCTCCACCGGGCCCTCGATCTGGTCCGGCGGCAGGGATCGAGCCCCGGCGTGGCCCTGCTGCCTGCGACCCCGCTCGATGCGGTCGCGGAAGTGCTCGACGAAGTTGATTCGGTCACCATTCTCGGCGCCGACCCGGTGTTCGGTCCGGGATTCGAGGGTGGAGGCAACGAAGCAGGGACGGCCACGGCCCTCGGATTGCGCAAGGTGCGGCAGGCGGCGCGCGTTCGGATAGATCGCGGCCTCCGCTTCGAAGTGCACGCGGAATACGGCCTTCGCGCGGAGCACTTACAAGATTGGGCCGAGGCGGGGGCGGACATCCTGATCGGTGGTTTCGCCATCTTTGGTACTGATAACCCGGCGGCGAGCCTTCGCGAGATCGCGCGGATGGCGGAAACCCGCTCCTTCGGGAAGCGTTGAGGGAATTTTCAATAGGAACGAGCTGCCCAATTCATGAAGTCTGAGTTCCGGCTCCGAACCGATATCCTGAACCGCGATGCGGCGGCCTTGATCGCGATCATTCTGGGGGCGCTGACGCTGCCCGGGTGTATTTTGTTGGGCCGCCGGGGCACTGATCTTGGACCCAACATGGCCCCCGGCGATCAGCCGGACAAGGTTCTGTACGAAAAAGCCAGGTCGGAGATCGATCATGGCCGTTACGACGTGGGTCGGCTCACGTTGCAGACGATGATCAACACCTACCCGGACAGTGAATTCCTGTCGAAAGCCAAGCTGCTGACCGCGGACTCGTACTTCAAAGAAGGCGGGATTTCCGGGCTGACGCAGGCCGAGGCCGAGTACAACGATTTCATCACCTTCTTTCCCACGGCCCCCGAAGCTCCGGAAGCGAAGTATCGGGCGGGCATGTCGCACTTCCGGCTGATGGGCAAGCCGGACCGCGATCTCAGCGAAGCGCGGGCTGCGCAGGAACAGTTCAAGGAATTTCTGGAAAAGTATCCGGACAATTCCCTGGTGCCGGTCGTCAAAGGGCGCCTGCGCGAAGTGGACGAAGTCCTGGCGCAGGGCGACTATGAAACCGCGACGCTTTACTTCAGGCACGGCATCAATCGGGCCGCAGCCTCCCGCTTCCAGGAGATTGCCGACAGTTATCCGGATTTCAGCAGGGCCGACGAAGCCCTCTGGTATCTGGGACAATCGCAAGAAAGGCTCCGCAAGGCTAATGACGCCGCGAACGCTTACGCGCGCCTTTTGACGAATTACCCGCTCAGTTTGGACGCCAAATCGGCCAAAGACCGGCTGGTGGCCATGCACAAGCCGGTGCCGCGGGCATCGAAAGCTACTTTGGCCCGGGCGCGCGCGGATCGCATCGATGCCGAGCAGGTTCACACCAGCCTCATGGCCAAGGTCAAGGGCGAATTGACAGGAGCGCCGGACTTGTCGGCCACCCGGCACGGACCGGTCTACCTGGGCCAGCAGCCGGCAGCAGGGGCTGCGGCCGCCCAGGCGCAGGGGCCCGTCAACGGTCAAATCGCCGTCCAGCCGCTCAACGAGAATTCCACCCCCCCAACTCAGCCCGCTGCCAATCCACCGGCGACGAATCCGCCCGCAACCACTCCGCCGGCCTCCGATTCGGCGCCCGATGGCGGCGCTGCCACGGGTGCTGCTGGCTCGGATGCTACGACCGCCTCAAGCGGCTCCAGCGAGACGAGCGGCACGTCCGACGCGAAAACGGGCGCGAGCTCAACGTCGAAGGACTCGAGCGGCAGCTCCGGCGATCCGGCCACCGGGACCTCGTCCACGAAGAAGAAGGGGAAATTTCACTTTCTGAAGAAGATCGTTCCCTGAAATCTTTCGGCGGCGATCTGATCGGGGATTCAACGCAAAGTTGGGCTATGCTTGTAGCCCACAAATTCCGGGGGATTGCAGGGACGCTCAGCCTTCGCCGAGATAGCCTCGCAGAAAAAACCTGGTGTAGCTCTCGACAAGTTCTTCTTCGGTCACCTTGCCGCCGAGTTTGTACCACTGATACAGCCAATTGATCATGCCGAGCAGCGCGAAAGCCGCCAGCCGGGCGCTGATCACCGGCGGCGACGATGCGGTGTTCTGAACGTCTGCGATCGCGGATTCCAGAAAGTGGATGTACTCGAGCTTTCGCGCGTTGATCTTCGCGCGCAAAGGCCCCTTGAGCGACCTGTTTTCGTGCAGGATTACGGTAATTTCCAGATTACGAGTGCGAACTACAAGATCGATATGGCCTGCGATGAGCTTGCACAGCCTTTCGCGAGGATCGCTGATCCCGCGTATCTTGGAAAGCACAGTCTCCTCGAGAATGTCCATACCATAATTCATGATCTCGAAAAGCAACCGGTCCTTGCTGCCGACGTGGTGATAGAGCCCGGCTTTCGTCAGTCCGACGGCGCCGGCGATATCCTGCATCGACGCGCCGTCATATCCCTTCTCATAAAACACGCGAGCCGCGATGCTGCAAATCTCGCGAAGCTGGTGTTTGGAATCGCGCGTGTGAGCCATGGCGAGCGCAGGCAGCTTATCATAGAAGCAGCCTGATCTCTAGGGATGGGGCAGGATTGGAGCCGCAGTGACCAGGAGCGTTCTGCTATCGGCTCTGGCCGCATTCGTCGCAGCTTTGGCGGCCTGGATCATCACGGTGAATATCTACACCACCGTGAGAGCATTCCAGCACGTTGACGCCGCGCCGGCGCGCGCGTTCCACTGGGGTTTCGGGATCGCCGGTGTCGCGGCCATAGCGGCATTCGCTATGGTCCTATATGCACGCGGGCGCCGCCAGGGCGCGAATCGCCCCTGACCATTTCTCCGGCGGCCGTCTGGGCTCGCGGTTACCTGGCCGCCGCATAATATCCCTCGGTTGCGTGGATCTTCACTCCACGGCGTCTGCACTTGACCTTGACCGTGTGAAAGCGTCCGTCGCCAAGGCCCGTCGACGGTATGTACCCGAGCGTGTAGGTGTATGCCAAGCCCGCGGCGATACCGTCAATGTCGTTGAGCAGGGCCTTGCCTCCTAAAGCGACAAAGAACAATCCACCGGTCGAATTGGCGAAAAACTGGGCGGGCTGCGCGGCGCCGAACGTGGGCTGATACGCGCGCTCGATCCATGGGAGGAGGAAGTAGACCGTGAGCCCGGCACGCTGGATGCGATCGAGAGTCTCGACCTCCGTGTGGAAGCTCGAATCGTCGGCGGAATCGGCGATCACCAGCAGCGCCTTGCGCCCGCGGAGTCCGGCGAATGGCTCATCGCAGAGGTTGTCGATAGCGTCGTAAAGCGCGGCCGTGCCCTGGGGAGGCGCGGTGAACGCGTCGTGCAGCGCATCGTCCAGCTTTCTGAAATCTTCGGTGAACGGGCTGCGGATCGTTACCTTTTCGGCGAAAGTGGCTACGAAGGCCTGATCTCCCGGACCGAGCAGCTTGCGCAGCATGTTGGAATAAGCCTGCCACGCCACGGGTTCAGGCTCGTAGAGGCGCGCGCGGCTGGTCTCCAGCAGGATGCCTAGTGAGAGCGGTTCGGTGGATCGCGCCGCGTAGGACGTCACACGCTGCGGCTGGCCATCGTCGAGGACCTCGAAATCGTCCGCCTTGAGATCGAGCACAAGCTTGCGTCCTGATCCTTCGGCGAGTACGTAGAGCTTCACCGGAACGGCTTCTGGATTGCCGCCGGGCGCTGTCTTCGCGGCCGGATCTGCTTCCGTTCGAGGCGCATCCTTGCCGCTCTGTACTCGATGGGCGCTTCCCGCCGCGGCAATAAAGCTCGCGAGGAGAAGCGCGCCGGCCGCGCAGGCGCTCTCGGAATATCGACGGAATGGCATCACTCGCCCATCATCCAACCATCTGATGATGGTCCGCAATGAATCGGTTGACAGCGGGGTACTCCGTCAGGATAATAGATCGTACCGATTGTTTCTGATCCTTCCACGCTTCAACAAATCTTCGGTACACGGGCGACTGCCTTTTGCGATTGAGCGGGCGACCTTGGGGAAGCGGCGGAGCGCGGCTTGCGCGCTTTGAGACCGGGGGCCATCCTCCTCTCTTTTCTCCGAGGTTTTGCGAGCCGGGTTGTGCTTCGCTGTGGCCCGCGGTCCGGCAACTGATCCGACCTGACGGCATCCATCCCTAACTCATGGAGGCGTATGAGCGCGAAGTACATTTTTGTGACCGGCGGCGTGGTGAGTTCGTTAGGCAAGGGATTGGCCTCGGCCTCGATGGCCTGCCTGCTCGAGGCGCGCGGGCTGAAAGTGACCCTGCTCAAGTTCGACCCCTACCTCAACGTTGATCCCGGCACCATGAGCCCGTTTCAGCACGGCGAAGTCTTCGTGACCGACGACGGCGCCGAGACCGATCTCGACCTCGGCCACTACGAACGCTTCACGCACGTGCGCATGTCGCGCGACAACAACTGCACCGCAGGAAGAATTTACGAGCGCATCATCACCAAGGAGCGCCGCGGCGATTACCTGGGCAAGACGGTGCAGGTGATTCCGCACGTCACCAATGAGATCAAGGCCGCCATCAAAAAAATCTGTGAGGGCATGGACGTTGTCATCGTAGAGGTGGGCGGCACGGTGGGCGATATCGAATCGCTGCCGTTTCTCGAAGCCATCCGCCAGATGCGGCTGGAGCAGGGCCGCGAAAACGCGGTGTTTGTGCATTTGACGTTGGTGCCTTACATCGGCGCGTCCGGCGAGCTCAAAACCAAGCCAACCCAACACTCGGTGAAGGACCTGCGCGAGATCGGTATTCAGCCGGACATTCTGCTGTGCCGCACCGATCGCCGCCTGGGGGATGACATCAAGGCCAAGATCGCGCTCTTCTGCAACGTGCCCGAGGAGGCTGTGATCACTGCGCAGGACGTGGATAACATCTACGAAGTGCCCCTGGCGCTGGCGGCCGAAGGCCTGGACGAGCAGATCCTGAAATGTCTCCAAATCGCCCCGCGCGAGCGGAACATGCAGCCTTGGAGGGATCTGGTTGAGCGCCTGAAGCGTCCCGAAGGCGAAGTCACGATTGGCATGGTTGGGAAGTACGTTGAGTATCAGGACTCTTACAAGAGCCTGACGGAAGCCTTGGCGCACGGCGGCGCCGCGCACAACGTCCGCGCGAATCTCGTGTGGGTGGAGGCCGAGGGCCTGGAGGAGGATTCCCACTGGCAGCGGCAGCTTGAGGAAGTGGATGGAATTCTGGTGCCAGGCGGCTTCGGCAAGCGGGGCATTCCGGGCATGCTGCGCGCGATTGAATTCGCGCGAACACGCAAAGTGCCCTACTTCGGGATCTGCCTCGGCATGCAGTGCGCCGTGATCGAATACGCGCGCAATGTTTGCGGCCTGCACGGCGCGGACAGCTCAGAGTTTGATCCCGCCACGACCCATCGCGTGATCTACAAGCTGCGCGAGCTGCGTGGCATCGACGAGCTCGGCGGCACCATGCGTCTCGGCGCGTGGACGGCGCGCCTGAAGCCCGGTTCGTTTGCGCATCAGGCTTACGGCACACTCGAAATCTCCGAGCGCCACCGGCATCGCTACGAATTCAATCGCGAGTACGAAGATATCCTGACCGCCGGCGGACTTGAGATTACGGGCAGCACACCGGACGGCACGTACGTCGAGATTGTCGAAATCCGCGATCATCCGTGGTTCCTCGGATGCCAGTTCCATCCCGAGTTCAAGTCCCGTCCGCTTGAACCGCAGCCGCTGTTCAAGGCATTTATTGGGGCGGCGGTCAAGCAACGGGCGCGGCGGCTGGCGCCGTTGGTCGTGACAGACGAAACTGCTGTTCGCGACAATATTGAGAGCGTTGGTAAGCTGGTCACGGTTTCGAGGTAGAGCGTTTCAAATGGCAAATGGAACTCTGCCCTCGAAGCGACTGGAGAAGATCCTCGACGAGTCGAACCAGCTCAAGGCGATGTTGTCGAAAGCGGTGGCCACGACCAAGCGCAGGCGACAATGAACTCGGGCAGATATTCGGGGTTCACGAACATCACGCCGCTCACCGGCGCCGGGGCTCGCGTTCCAAAGTCGCACAAATTTGCACTTTGACTTTTGCCATTTACCATTTGAAATGAATCACACGGTCCCTCTTCGGAGCTTAAAGCTCGGTCGACGTCACCCTCTGTTCTTCATCGCGGGGCCCTGTGTCATTGAATCCGAGCACCACGCTTTGAAGACAGCCAGGTACCTCGCGCGCGTTGCCCACGAGCTGAAGATTCCGCTGATCTTCAAGGCTTCCTACGACAAGGCGAATCGGACCTCGGTCGACTCCTATCGTGGCCTGGGACTCGAGCGCGGTCTCGAAGTGCTGGCGCGGATCCGGCAGGAGACGGGTCTGCCGGTCTTGACGGACGTCCACGAGATCGCGCACGTCGAGCCGGCCGCCGCCGTCTGCGACGTGCTCCAGATTCCGGCGTTTCTCTCGCGCCAGACCGATCTTTTGCTGGCGGCCGGGCACTCCGGAGCGGGTGTGAACATCAAAAAGGGGCAGTTCCTCTCGCCGTGGGACATCCGTCATGCGGTCGAGAAAGTAGCGAGCACTGGGAACCGCAAGATTATCGTGACAGAGCGTGGATCGAGCTTCGGCTACAACAATCTGGTCGTGGACATACGCGGGCTGGCCGTGATGCGTGAGTTCGGATATCCCGTTGTTTTGGACGTGACGCATTCGTTGCAGCTTCCCGGGGGCCAGGGAACGCGCAGCGGCGGCCAGCCGGAGTTTATCGAGACGCTGGCGCGGGCCGGGGTGGCCGCGGGTGTGGACGGCGTCTTCATGGAGGTTCACGAGAATCCCGCTCGCGCGCTCTCCGATGGGCCAAACGCGCTCGTGCTGCGGCGATTTAAGTTACTCGCCAGAACCTTGCGCGATCTCGCGGCGTTTGTGCGCAAGCTTCCAAAGAGCTAATCCCCGGCGGGCAGGAGCATGCGATGGCCAAAAGCACGGTGCGACGGCAGACCGTGGATCTCGCCGCTTATCCCGACCTGGTTGTGATCTACCTCGGCATGAGGGTGCACAAGCTGGCAGGCATTGGCACGCTGCTGAAGTTCGGTCCGAAGATTTCGGCGGCGGTCGCCGCCAAACCTGAGGGACTGCTTCTGCACGAGCCGATCTTCTATTCGCTGTTTCCTCCTCATGTCGGCATGCGGCAGTACTGGCGCGATTTCCAGTCGCTCGAAACCTGGGCGCGATCCCTGCCGCACCAAGACTGGTGGAGCGGCTTCGTGCGCGACAGCGGCGGCACGGGGTTCTGGCACGAGACGTATTTCAAGCGGGGCGGCATGGAAGCGATCTACGACGACATTTTTGTGCCGCTTGGGCTGAGCGCCTTTGCAAGCGCGGTTCCGGCGAAAGGCGCGATGTTCTCAGCGCGCAAGCGCGCCGGGTTTCAGGGCGAGTCGCCGGTTCAGTCTCCGGTCAGCGAATCGGAGGTCGGCCAGCCGTAATGAAGAGGAGGCCTCGGGTGGATACGTCGATTCGCCGGGCGCGCGCGGGACTTGCTTGCGGGCTGTTCCTGGCGTGTGGGGCCCGCGCACAGAGCAGCAGCGAGATCAGCCGCTTGTTTGTGCAGATTCATGCCAAGGAGAATGTGGTCAAGCCTCCAAAGGGAATCCTGAAGCACCAGTACCTTGTGCCCGCCGGCCCCTACTTCCAACTCTTCGACTGGGACATGTATTTCATGGGCGTGGCGCTCAGCTACGACGGCGTCGGCAAGCCAGTGGCGAATTCGATCGAGGACTTCCTCGAATTCGTGGACGAGTACGCGAATTGGCGTGGCTACACACCGCGTGAGATCGCGCCGGACGCGCTGTGGGCGCTGCCCGAGCAGTGCAAGCCGTTTCTGGCACAGGCGGCGGTGCGGGCCTCGCGCACCATGAATGATTACCAGTGGCTGCTCGAACCGAACGGCGAATCGAGGAGGACGGGTTACGCGAAACTGGCGGACACCATCCACTTCTGGGAAAACAACCGGCGCGCCTCCGATGGATTCTTCGTCTGGTTCGATGGCGTGGAAAGCGGCGTCGACAATAATCCTGCGGTCTCCGATAACCCGTCTCAGGTGACCGAAGGCGTCGACTTGCAGTGCTATTTGTACCGCGAGTATCGAGCCATGGCGGCGCTGGCGGAAAAGCTTGGAAAGCACGAAGATGCGGACGACTATAACGCCAAGGCCGCCGATCTCGAGAATCGCGTGCGCGAAAAGATGTGGTCAGAGCCTGACGGCCTGTTCTTCAACATCAATTCCCGCACAGGCGAGTTCGTCAAGATCAAGACCTGGACCGACCTGGTTCCTCTCTGGGCGGGCATCGCCACGCCCGCGCAGGCCGATCACATGATTCGCGACCACGTGCTGAATCCTCAGGAATTTTGGTGTGACTACGGTCTCCGGACTCTAGCCCCTGGTGAGCCTCTCTACTACGCGAAGTCGGGCTACTGGCGCGGGCCCGTCTGGGTGATCTCGAACTACCTCGTGATGCATGGGCTGATGAATTATGGACACGCGTCGGAAGCGTGTCAGTTGGCTGAACGCACGGTGAATCTGCTGGTTGGCGATATCAAGAAGACGGGCGGGATGAACGAGAACTACGATCCCGACAATGGCACGCCGGCCGCAGGAGGGCACTTCCTGAGCTGGAATCTGCTCGCGGAGCACATGCAGGAAGAGGCAGATAAGGGACTTGATCCGACGGCGCTCGAGTAGCGCAAGGCTGTCTTTGTGGGATCGCAGCGAGGTGCGCGGTTTTTGCGCGAGACCCGAAGAGGGGACGACTCCCAAAACAGAGTTCCCGGACACGGAGTCCGGGGAGACCTTCGATTTCGGGAGCAGAAGCGCAAAACAAAATCGGGCGGAGAGCAGGGAACCCTATACCTTGTGCTGTAGAGTCTGCGGCGCAGGCTGAATCAAGCTGCGGCGGCGTCCGGCGCAAGCAGGCCGCAAACGCCGCCGAAGCTGAGTCGACAATTACGCTGTCGCTGCCTTGGCGCGAAAGCGCGGGGCGAACTCCTCGTTGACGAAGGTCTCTATCGAAGTTGGCGTGGTGTTCTCCGCCGACCGCGGCTCAAGCGGGCGCATGTAGCCGTTGTTGATGGCTTCGGACATCTCGAGGAGCAAATCCGCCATGTTTGGCGACATGCCCATCTGCGTGAGCGCGGCTTTGAGTTGCTGCGCGGGCAACTGGACGTACGCCAACTGCGGTTTGCCGATGGCGCCCCCGATAACCGATGCCACCTCCGTATAATTCACATCGCGCTGGCCGAGCAGTTCACGACTCTTCTTGCCGGTGAAACCCGATTTCAGAAGATCGGCGGCTACCGCCCCGATGTCGCGCGTCGCGATCATTGACACCGGCACGTCAGCGCGCAGCGGTCCACCCAGGATACCGAAGTTGCGGATGACGTCGACCTGCGGCAGCAGGTTCTCCATGAAATATCCGGCACGCAAGTGAATGAGATTGAGCCCGGCAATCGCGTTGAGCTTCTCCTCCAGACTGTGCAGACCGATGACGGGACCGACCTTCTCAGACTTGTCCGCGCCAACGCTGCTCAGCGTCACGGCGCGTGAAACCGATGCCTGGCGCAAGGCCGACGCCAGCGAATCCGTTACTTTTTCCTGATAGCCGCGCACGTCACTGGTCCCAATGTTGGGGGGAATCAGCGCATAAACGGCGGTCGCGCCGTCGAAAGCGCGGGCCAATGCCGCGCTGTCGATGATGTCCGCGGCAAATGCCTCGGCGCCCTTTTGCGCGAAGCGAGCCAGACGTCCTGAATCGCGTCCGATCACGCGGACCTTCTCGCCGCTGGCGAGAAGCTTCTCAGCAACGATCCCGCCCGTGTTTCCCGTAGCACCTGTAATCGCAAACATAAAGCCACCTCCTCAAATGGATGCTACTTGGATGCGCCGGCCTGCGCGATGGTGCGGGGGCTGCACGGGTCGCACCTGGCATCCCTCCTCCGGCT
>JASHQD010000442.1 GCA_030037755.1 Terriglobia bacterium | reverse complement strand
CTCACCTCTGAAGCTTCAACAAGGCACAGCTTCGATGATGAGGGCGTCATCGGCGTTCCAACTCGCGTAATACAGCTCGACCGCCAATCCGGGACTAATCTGGGACAGCGACCGCTTCGCCGCCCGCAGATCATCCTCCTGGCGCCGCCGCACGGGATCATGCGAATGACGGTGATCTTCCAGCCAGCGATACCAGCCACAATCGTGATGCGCGACCAGGATCATGCGCTTCAACGAATGCAAATCGATCAAAACCCGCGACCACTTCCGGGCCGCCCACGAAAACTTGGGAAGCCCTTCGAATTCCACCAGGCATTGTGGCCCTCCGGGCACAACCAGGGAATCGTAGTTGGCCCGGAGGTCGAGCTTCTGATCCAGGAACTCGCGGACCCCCGCCTGGAAGCGATGATCGCTGCAGTAGACCGCCAGCACGTCCGTGTGAGCCCGCTGCACTCTGGAACTGCAGACATAATTCATTACGCGCCTCTACGAATGGGCCAAGCCATCCGGCTTGTCACCGGGCTTCGGTGTCTTGTCGCCGATGAGCCGCACCTTCGACAGCAGGTCCGAAAGCTGCATGCCCGAGAGCGCCTCAAAGAGCGCCGGCACCTGCGCCGCCATCTTGGTCATATCGCCGGTGATCTTGTTCATTCCCGTCGCATCGCCGTTGCCGGTCGACACGATGGTGATCTTGTCCACGTTGTTGAGCGGCGTGGCCATGGCCTTGACGACGTCCGGCAAGCTCGTGATCAGCTTGTCGACCACCGCGGCCTGGTTGTACTCCTGGTAGGCCTCGGCCTTCACGTTCATGGCACGGGCTTCGGCGTCGCCCTTCTTGAAGATGATCTCGGCTTCGGCCTCGCCCTGCGCCCGAATCGACGCCGCATGGCCCTCGGCTTCGACCGCCAGGCGCATCTTCTCGGCGTTGGCGAGCGTCTCGATTTTCTGCCGCTCGATCTCCGCCTGCTTGAGCACGGTCGCGATCAGCTCCTTCTCGCGGCGCTGGATTTCTGCTTCCTGCACCTTGATCTGCGCTTCCTTTTCCGCCTGCTGCACTTTCACCGCTTCCGACACAACCTGCTGCTGCATGACGTTGGTCTCGATCTCGTACGCTTTGTCGGCCATGGCCTGCTGCTTCTTGGTGACTTCGAGATACTGCGCCTTCTTGACGTCGAGATCGCGCTGCGACTCCGCCTGCTTGGCCAGCGACAGCGTCTCGGCCAGCACCCGCTCCTGATCCGCCTGCGCTTTGGCGGTGGCGGCATCGCGCTGCGCCTGCGCCCGGCGGATCAACGTGTCGCGATCCGCTTCGGCGGCGGCCACGTCCGCGTCGCGCTTGATGCGCGCCACGTCGGGCTTGCCCATATTCGTGATGTACTCGTTCTTGTCGCGGACTTCTTTAATGGTAAAAGAAATCACTTCCAGCCCCATCTTGTTCATGTCGTCGGCACAGGTCGATCGCATGCGGTCCGACACCATCTCCGGCTGCTTCACGATCTCCTCGACCGTCAACTGTCCGATAATGCCGCGCAGGTGGCCTTCCATCACCAGGCGGATCAACCCTTCGCGTTCCTGCGGCGTCTTGGTGAGGAATTGCTCGGCCGCCGTCTGAATCGACTCCGGATCGGACTTCACCTTGATCTGCGCCACGGCCTCAACGGTTACGGCCACGCCCTGCTTCGTGTACAAATCCTGTTGTGGCGCCACGTCAAAAGACATCAGTTCCAACGAAAGGTCGCGGCAGCTTTGCACCATGGGGAAAATGAAGGCTCCCCCGCCCTTGACGATCTTGGTGCCGCCAAATCCGTAGACCACCAGCGCCTGATGCGGCCCTACTTTGCGGTAAAGACTGGCCATATACATCATCAGGATGATGACGGCCAGAATCCCAAGTCCCGAAACCACCCACAACGTTTGCGTGTTCATTGAACCCCTCCCGGTTCACTCTGCGTTTCGTCTACGACAGGGCGGCGCGCAGGCACAACTCGCCGCCCACTACCAGCAGCACGCCCAGCCACAACATCACCATGCCGATCCAGAACCACGAGTCCCTCAGCATCTTTCCTCCTTGAGTCGGTGCGAAGACCTTGCGGCTTGCCGACGTGCCTTGCGGAAAGGCTTGGCCTTTCCGGCCCTGCCACAAGGAAGATGAGAGCCTTGCCGCCGTGATGGAAAGACGGACGGCTTTCCGTCACGGCGGCAGAGTTTCCTTGTCAATTTGCCTGCCGTTCGGAAAGGCCAAGCCTTTCCGCAAGGCACGGCGGCAAAGCCGCAAGTTCTGACACAAACTCTCCTTACCCCACATGCTGCTACTGCGCCATTTCGTCCCACGGCCTCACGTAAGCGATCCCGCGCTCATAACGCGTAATCGCGACTTCAATCCCTTTGCCGATCGCCTTACCGTCCTCACTACGCGCTCCGGAGACCTTACGCGTACCCGCCTGCGAGAAGACGATCTCTCCGGTGCCGCCTTCACGAATGCCACTCGAAACGTGGGCGATCGTACCCACGAGGTCGAAATCGGCCGGGTCAAGATACGTCTCGTGAGCGATCAGCACCTTCGCCAGAAACCAGAAGACGATCGCTGCGCCGACGAGTCCGCTGGCCGTCGCCAGCAGGAGCCCGAGCGCAAACCAGACATGCGAGTATTGGGTAATCAGAAAGCCGGTCCCACCGAACCACGCCAGAAAAGCCACCAGTGAGAAGAAGTTCAGAAACGACACCTGCCCCGGACCGCCGCGTCCGGCGTGTCCGGCGCCAGCGTGAGGTGCGCCCGCGTGGCTGGCGTGCGGCAGGTGCAGATGCACGTGCAGGTGCAACCTTCCAGCGCCCCCCAGCAGCATCAGGAAGCTGAACACGAGTCCGATTACGAAACAGATCAGATAAAAAGTGGCCCACGTCATAGCTCTGACCTCCTCGCCGGCCTCGGACTTCTGGCGCCGCCGTCAGATCCTTCGCCGGAAGACACGTGCGACGGCGCCAGCACTTCAATCAGCCGGTCGACCAGGCCCGGGGTACCGAGAATCGCGTTCATCAAGACCAGGCAGCGCCGCGTATCGTGACGCATCGCGAGCTTTAAGAGCGCCTGGCTCACATCGGGATCGCGGCGAAAGCGTTCGGAGCCGTCGATCAGCCACAGGTCCAGGCGGTCTTCGCTCGCAGCCAGCTGGGTAATCAGTTCCGTCTGGTACCCTTCGGGATCGTCAACCAGGTACCCCGGGTGGACCTTGAAAAACCGCGCCAGCAAGAGGCGCGTCGAATTCGTCAGGTGCGGCCGCACGCCGTTCTCGATCTGCGAGAGATACGACTGGCTAATGGTCTTGTTCAGCTCCTTGCGGATGGCGCGCACCACCTCCTGCTGGGTCATCTCGCGGCCGAGGCCCCGAACGGTACCCTCCACGGAACGGAGGTAGCGGATTTTCTCGCCCAGTTTCATGGTCTTATCGCAGATTGCAATCACAATATAGCGATTTGCGATTGCTCATGTCAAGCGGAATCTTCGCTTTGTTTTCAGATATTTAGCAATGTATCGCAGGATTTGACGGGTGACTGTCGACTGTCAACTGTCGACTTCCAGGGGCTAACGATGCGGGAGAATACGCCGGACGTCCGGCCAGAATTCCTTGAATTCCTGCCAGACGATGTCGGAGGCTAGGGCCGTAGAGCCACGCCAGAGCGCATCGTGAATATCCGAAAACCGGTCGGGATACCAGAGATTCGATACGAAACCGGCGGCATAAACGCCGACGATCCGGGAATAGGCCGGCATCAGTTCACCTGTGGAGGCGTTGCGCGAGACGATGGACTCCCGCGCCGCGTAAAGCGCCCGCCGCCTGACGCCGTGTTGCCCCGTCGGGTAGTGGCGTGGATCCTCGTCTGCGATGGCGCCGACCCCGAGAGCAATCGTGTTCGCGATCACCTGCCGTCCATACCCGGAAGCGAGCCGGCGTCCGAAACCCGGAAAGCCCTCGCCCCACTCCGGCGGATTGCGCGTGGTCCACTGCGTAAACGCCGCGCCCAGAACCGGACCGGTGAGCGCGAAGGGCGTGAAGGTCGTGTGGTAGTAAAAGCGAAGACGGTCCGACGAGGTAAAAGGTGCGACCTTTTTGGATTTCTCCGTGATCGGAGCTTCGGTAGGATCGAAATGCTTCTGCTCCTGTGCGCCTGAAGCCGGCGCGAGGACGCTCATCAGCAGCAGGAATAGCGCGCCGCAGGACAATCCCCTGCCCGCAGATCTTGCGACCGATCCACCCCGGATCGTTCGAGGCAGGCCGGCCTTGCCGGGGAAGCCGATCGGGAGAGACACTCATAAACTCCGCCCCCAAAGCTACACTCTCCGTTAGATGATGCTCAGTTGCCTGGCGACGGCGCTCATGATGTCGAGCGCCTTTTTAAGCTCATCCTCCGTGTGGGTCGCGGTCACAATCGTGCGGATTCGGGCCTTGCCCTTCGGAACGGTTGGAAAACCGATGCCCATGGCAAAGACGCCATTCTGGAACAGCTGGCGCGAGAACTCGTGCGCCAGGGCCGCATCGCCCACCATGACCGGAGTGATCGGGGTCTCGCTCATGCCGGTGTCGAATCCGAGCTTCTGCAGGCCCGCTTTGAAGAATCGCGTGTTCGACCAGAGCTTTTCGATGAGCTGCGGCTCCTCGTCGAGGACCTCGAAAGCGGCGATGCAGCTTGCCGCGACCGATGGCGGATGCGACGTGGAGAACAGGAATGGCCGGGCGCGGTGATACAGGAAATCGATGGTATCGCGCGTGGCGCAAACGTATCCCCCGAGCGCGCCGATCGCTTTGGAGAGTGTCCCGACCTGAATGTCCACGCGTCCGTGAAGCTGGAAGTGATCAACCGTGCCGCGGCCGTTTCGGCCGAGGACACCTGAAGAATGAGCATCGTCGATCATCATGATGCAGCCGTACTTCTCGGCGAGTTCGACGAGTTGCGGCAGCGGCGCGATGTCGCCGTCCATGGAGAAGACGCCGTCCGTGATCAGCAGCTTGTGGCCTTTGTGATTCTCCAGGCTCTTGAGCACGTCTTCGCAGGCTGTCATGTCCTTGTGCGGAAAAACCTTGATCTCAGCGCGCGAAAGCCGGCAACCATCGATGATCGAGGCGTGATTCAGCGCGTCGGATATGATCACGTCTTCCTTGCCCAGAATCGCGGAGACCGTTCCCGCGTTGGCCGTGAATCCCGATTGGAAAACCACTGACGCTTCCACGTGCTTGAACGTCGCGATCTTCTCCTCCAGTTCCATGTGGATGCTCATGGTGCCGGCGATCGTCCGGACGGCGCCGGAGCCGACGCCGTACTTCTCCGTCGCTTCGATGGCGCGCTGGCGCAACCGAGGGTGAGTGGTCAGGCCGAGATAATTGTTCGAGGAAAGATTGATGACCTCGCGTCCGTCGAATGTGCTCACGGGCAACTGCTCTGTCTGGAGTATGCGGAGTTTTTGGTAGAGCTTCTGCTCGCGAAGGTTGTTCAGCTCGTCCGTCAGGTATTGCAGCTGTGCTTTGGGCAAGGTCTTGGTCTCCCGGCGGGAATGGAAACTCGAAACTCGAAAACTCGAAACTCGCAAGCGAAATTCGAAAACTCGAAAAGCGAAACTCCGAGTTCGAAGTGCTAGCTGGCGGCGCGGCGCTTCAGATCGAGAGTCGCGCGCAAATATCCATTCAGAAGCTGACCGACACGCATGGCCAGAGCGTCAAGCCTCTGCGCTTCTTCAGGGCTTATGTAACCTTGATCCGCGCACGTCGTGAGATGGTCTTAGCTCGTAGAGCGAGCCGCGTGCCTGCCGGCACATCTGTGCGTTCTCCTGATACCCGAAGCGTCCGAAACCGTCGGCGATATTCGCCGTGACTGACGTCGCGGCACGCCGGATCTGGGACGCTAGAGCGTACTTTTCAAAGTCGGGAAGCGACCTTGCCAGACGACATAACTCGGTGCGCAGTTCGCGGGCGACTTGCCAAACCTGCAGGTCCTTGAAGTCCCTGATTGTCGGGCGGCCCTCAGCCATGTACCACTTACGATTATATGTCGAGCCCCGGCCACAGGTTTGAAAATCGAGATTCGAAAATCGAAACTCGAAGAACAAATTAGAAAGGCTCAAAGCAAAACCTCGAATCGAAATCGAGTTTCGCTTTTCGAGTTTCGACAGACATCACGCCGACCCGTTCGGATACAGCAGGATCTTCGACGCGTCCCCTGACAGCAGCATCTGGATTCCTCGATCGAAATCTGCCAGCGGCATGCGGTCCGTGATGAGCGGATCGAGTTTCAGCGCGCCGGACTTGAGCAGCGCCTGCATCTTGTACCAGGTATCGAACACGCGCCGGCCGTTGATGCCCTGCACGATCGCGCCTTTGAAGATCACGTCGTTGGCGAGATCGATTTCGAGCGGCTTGGCGGGAATGCCGAGCAACGAAATGCGTCCGCCGCGACGCAGCATCTGGAACCCCTGGCGCAACGCGTCGGGATGCCCGGACATCTCCAGCACCACGTCGACGCCGGTGCCCGACGTGTGGCTCAGCACTTCGGCGACAGCGTCCGTGGAGGTTGGATCGATCACGTGATCCGCGCCCATCTTCACCGCGAGCTTCTGGCGATAAGGGTGCGGTTCGGTGACGAAGACCGGTCCGCCGCCGCAAGCTTTGGCGATCGCGATCGAGAACAGGCCGATCGGCCCCGCGCCGGTAATCGCGACGCTCATCCCTGCGATATCGCCTGCGAGAACGGTATGAACCGCGTTCCCGAGCGGATCGAGGATGGCGGCGTATTCCACGGGAATGGCCGGATCGATCTTCCAGACGTTCGTGGCCGGTATCTTCACAAACTCGGCAAAGCAGCCGTCAGCGTCAATGCCGATAATGCGCACGTACTGGCAGATGTGGCTCTGCCCCGTGCGGCACTGATAGCAAAGGCCGCAGGAGACATGCATCTCCGCCGAGACGAACTCGCCCGGCTTCAGGCCCTGGACTTCATCGCCGATGCGCTCCACATGACCGCAGAACTCGTGACCGAAGACCAGCGGAGGCCGCAGGCGGCGTTGCGCCCAGCGGTCCCAACTGTAGATGTGGAGATCGGTGCCGCAGATCGACGCAGCGCGCACGCGGATCAGGACGTCGCGCGGACCGATCTCCGGCACCGGCACCTGGCGCAGCTCGGCTCCGGGCGCAGGCGCGGGCTTCATGATCGCTTGCATGCTGGTTGAAGGCATGGTGGTCTCGTTGAAAGCGAATTATAGCGGCACGGAGGATGGAGGAGAAAGAAAATCCTTTGGGGCACACGAGAGGGCGGGAAGGATCTACTGCACTCGCCGCTTGATCTTCTCGAGCGCATCGCGTGCTGCCGTGTAATCCGGACACATCTTCAGGGCCTGCTCGAAGTGCTCGCGGGCCTTGACGTACAATTCCTTGGCCATGTAGACGCGGCCCAGATTGTAGTGCGGATAGTGGTAAGACTCGTAGCGCTTGGATTGCAGGGCGCGCTCCAGCCAGGGCAGCGAAGCGTCATACTGGCCCGCCTCCAGCAGGTAAGCTCCGATGTCGTTGTAAGGATTGCCGAACTCGGGATCAATCTGGATCGCCTTCTTGCACTCCGCGATCGCTTCGTCCATCTTCCCCTGAAAGTGGTACGTCCAGCCGAGAAATGTGTGCGCCTCGGCGGTCTTATGAATGTCGAGCGAGCGCTTGTAAAGCTCGACCGCCATTTCGAAGTCGCCGCCCATCTGGTATTGGTAGGCTTCCTTCAGCAAATCCCAAGCTGCCTGAACGCTCTCCCCTGTCATCGCACTCCTCTAGTGTTACCAGTACGTTACACAGGCTCGGTACGGCTGTCAATCTTATCAACTCTCCTAACATTTAGAGCTATACCCATGTGATTAAGCGCTTAGCGCCTCCGACGGCACCAACTCCGACGGTGCGACCGTAGCCGGACGCAATCCGGCCTTCGCGAGCAGCCAGTAGATCACGAAGCCCACGACGAACGAGAACACGGGCGACGGGCTGTCCGCGTTGACCCACGCCGCCGGAATTCCCGGGATGATGTTGGGCGCGCCGACCACGAATCCGAGGGCCCAGGCGATGTACCCGGCCAAATTTACGCCTTGACGAGGCCCTGCCCAGCGCCCGCCCTCGAGCAGATACTCCGCCGCCATGGCACCGCAAATGGGTCCAAAGGAAGCGCCCACGATGGTGAAGAATCCGATCAGATTCTGCGCTGCGCCCGTCACTGCGAGAAGCATGCCGATGGTGACGGCGATCACCGTCGAGACCGCGCGCGGCACCTTGGGAATCATGGTCGCAAAGCTGTTGGCGGCGATGAACGTGCAAAAGCACGTGGGCGCGACTGACGCCGCCGCAAATAGGAAGAAGACCGCGGAAGCGAGGGCGCCCACTTGCGTGACCGCCGCCGAGAAGTCGAGATTCGCCGGGGTCATCGACGCCGACGTCAGGCCGATGTGGCCCGCCACGGCCAGCACGGGCAGTCCTCCCGCGACGACGATCGCCAGCGCGATTCCAACCAGTCCGCCGAGCGTCACATCGCGCCGGTCGCGATTGTTCAGGCCGAAGTCGGCGCCCGCAGCGCCGGCCGTGGCGAAGAACCCCGTCACGATCGCGAGCATGGTCAGAAAGCCGCCGGATTGATCGGGCGTTGCCTGCGCAGGTTGGTAGCTGCCCAGCCCGCCGTAGTTGGCAACGAAGACGATCACAATCATCGCCAGGGGAACCCAGTTCAGCACCTGCGCGACGCGCGCCACATACGCGATGCCTTTGATCGCCACGAACGCCAGCAGGTAAGCCCAGACAATCGCGATCACGGTAAAGAGCACTTTCGAATCGGAATGCAGTCCCCTCAGAATGTAATCGGTCGCAAAGTAGGTGGCGACGGCGAACCAGCCGATCTGCAACACACCCATCAGCAAGCCCGGCATCAGGTAACCCCCGGTCGTTCCGAAGGCCGACGTGCCCACGATGTAGAGCGTGCGGCCGGTCTGCATTCCCAGCATCGCCGGCGCGTAGTAATAGAGTCCGAAGCAAAGCAGGCCGGCGACGACCAGAGCGAGGATGCAGATCCCGAGCGATGCCTTGGTCAGGGTCTGCTGGGCCAGCGTGAGATAGAACGGAAACCACAAAAAGATGCCGAAGTACGACGGAGCCGTGTTCTTGTACCAGGGAGCGCGCGCGCCGGGCGGATTCGGAACCGACGCTTTTATATATGAAGGAAGCGATGTCTGCATTCAGGTCCCTCCGAGCGGGAAGCATATTCACTTGACGCGAGGATTGCAAGGAGAACGTTTTCATCATCAAGTATGAAGTATGAAGTATGAAGTATGGATCTCCACCATACCCGACTTGCGATGATCTCCGACGCGTTGCTGAGAGCGAGCCGAGGCGTGACCACCCGGAACTCGCCAGTGGTGGCGCCTGAGGGCACGCTGGTGGTGATGAGCGATGGCGAGACAAGCTTGAAACTC
>JASHQD010000441.1 GCA_030037755.1 Terriglobia bacterium | reverse complement strand
GCAAGCGGGACGTAGAACATGGGCGGCGCCGCCTGATCGCCGCTCCAGCCTGCGAACTTGGCATCGCGAACGATGCCCACGATGCGGTAAGTGCCGCTGTTCTCAGGCAGGTCGAGGCCAAAGTGCTTGTCGAGCGGATCTTCCCCGTTCTTGAAGAAGCGCTTCGCGAACGCCTGATTCACGATCGCCACCGGCTCCGTGTTATCGCTATCGGCGCGGCTGAAATATCGCCCGCGCAGCAGGGTGACGCCGAGGTCGCTGAGATAATCGGCACTCACGCGGTCCCACGAAGCGCCCGATTCCTCGCCGGGCTTGGGCGCAGGATGCCCGGCCACCAGGATGAGCTCACCCCAGTTGTCCGTGAGCGGATTGTAGGTCGCGAGATCGCTCGAACGCACGCCGGGCAGTTGATCGAGCCGGGTCTCGAGCTCACGGTAGAGCGCGGCCAGCTTCTCGTCGCTGTAGGTCGTCGGCGGATTTTGCAGTTCGACCTCCACGCGTCCCGGCACCTGGTACCCGAAGTCCTGATGCTCAAGCTTGCTCAGGCTGCGGCCGAGCATGGTGGCGCCGGCCACCAGCACGACTGAAAGCGTGGCCTGCACAATCAGCAGAGCCTTGCGCGCGAAAGATGAACGATCGCCCACGGTGCGGCCGGCTCCGTGCAACGCCTCTGCCGGATCGGTGCGCGTGGCAAACCACGCCGGCGCGGCGCCGAAGATGATCCCGGTGAGCAGGGTAAGTCCAAAGGCAAAGGCCAGCGCCAGAGGCGAAGGCATGGGACTCACGGGCAGGAAATGCGCGCTGTGGAAGGCCAGTGTGAGCAACAGTCGCGCCGCGCCGATGGCCACGATGATCCCCGCGATGCCTCCGCCGACGGCCAACAGCACACTCTCAGTAAGCGCCTGCGTAACGATCTGACGGCGCGAGGCGCCGATCGCGAGACGCACGGCGGTCTGACTGCGTCGCGAGACCGCCCTGGCCAGCAGCAGGTTGGCGACGTTGGCGCACGCGATCAGCAGCACCAGTCCGCACACAGCCATCAGGATTTGCAGGCTGCGCCCATATTGCTCCTTCATCTCGGCCACTCCGGCGCCCGCCGGCACCACGTTGATCACCTGCTTGGGCAGGTCGTGAATCACGTCGGGCATCCAGTTGGCCGGATACTGCGAGTCATACTGCATCCACTGCCGGAGCACGCCCGTCAGGCGCGCGGACATCCCGTTGGTCGAGGCGCCGGGCCGCAGCCGGCCTATGACGCGCAGCCACGCTGCAAACGGTGTGTGCAACAGCGCCGTGGCGCCGTCCACCATGGGCTCCTGCTGGATCGGAAGCCAGATTTCAGGCGGATCGCTGCGCAGCGTCTCGCCGAAAAATCCGGGGGGCATGACGCCGACAACGGTGAAAGCATGGCCCTCCACCATGAATGTCGAGCCGATGACCGATGGATCGCTGTTGTAGGCGGTCTGCCAGACGTGATGGCTGATCACGGCGACGGGAGGCGCGCCCGGCTTGTCGTCGTCGGCTGTGAAAACGCGCCCGCCGAAAGCGCCCACGCCCAGCGTGGTGAAATAATTCCCGGTCACGTACTCGGAGCGCAGCGGCCGCGCGGCCAGCTCGCCTTCGCGCCTTACGGGCGACTGCCAGGCGCCGGCCTGGAAGGCAATTACATCTTCAAACTCGGGAGACTGGTCCCTGAGCCGCTCGTACAGCACGAACGGAAAGAACCCCCAGCGGCCCTGCGGTCCGCCCTCGACGCAGCAGTCGGCGCCCTCACCGATCCGGTACAGCATCGCCGGATCCTTCACCGGCAGCGAGCGCAGCATGACCTCGTGAATCAGGGTGAAGATGGCGGTGGTGCCGCCGATGCCCAAGGCCAGCGTGAGCACAGCCGCGGTCGTGAAGATGGGCGATTGCCGGAATTGCCGGATGGCGTAGCGAAGATTGCTGGCGAGCTTTTGCATTGCAGTTCTCCCTCATTGCTCTACGAGACCAGGGCGCGGCAGGTTCCAGAAACAGTGGCAAGGGGCGAGTGCGGAGTGACGAGTGGCGAGTGACAAGAATAACGAGTGGCGAGTGGCAAGGATCGACAAATGACGAGCTCCTGCGAACTAATCCCTTTCGCGCGACATAACAATGACGAGCAAGAAGCCCGCGAGGTTAGTTTTGGTTGTCGGTTGTCGGTTACCGGTTGTCGGTTACCGGTTGTCGGTTGCCGGTCGCCGGGGCGAGTTTCGAGTTTCGCTTTTCGACCTTCGACCTTTGACTTTCGACTCTCAACTCTCAACTCTCGACTTTTGTCCCTCGCCACTCACCACTCGTCACTCTCCACTATGCTTGTTACCGTCCGAGCCGGAAACTATACTGAGTCATACAGAATCGAGGGGCTATGACACGATTTGCGATTCGGGCAATTGTCGCAGCGACCGTAATCGCCGGATGTCTGGGAAGCGGACTTCTGGCTGCGGATCGTGCGAATTCGACGGATTCCGCGGCGTGGAGCGCGCAGGCGGCAGCCGGATACCTCGACGGCCGCCTCAACTGGTGGATGACGTGGCCTATCGCGGCGCGCGATCACGACACGTTCTGCGTTTCGTGTCACACCACCACGCCTTATGGCCTCGCGCGGCCGGTGCTGCGCGTCGCGATGGGAGAGCAGACGCTCTCATCGACCGAGCAGAAATTCCTCGGGAATGTGCGTAAACGGGTCGAGATGTGGGACCAGGTGGCCCCGTTCTATCCCGATGAGGCGCGTGGCGTGCCGAAGACGTCCGAATCGCGGGGGACGGAGTCGGTGTTGAATGCGTTGACCCTGTCTGCGGCGGACGCTCCCAGCGGCAAGTTGAGCGCCGACGCGCGGCGCGCGCTCGACATCATGTGGAAGGAGCAACTGCAAGCGGGAGACGCGCGCGGAGCGTGGCCGTGGCTCGAATTCCACAACAAGCCGTGGGAAGGCAATTCGCAATATTACGGTGCGGCACTGGCCGCGGTCGTTGTGGGACGCGCGCCCGGCGGATACGTGGCCGAGCCCGGAATCCAGAGCAACCTCAAGTCGCTATCCGATTATCTTCTGCGCGAACGCGACTCGCAGGACCCGATCGATCGCGTGATGCTTCTCTGGGCCTCGGCGCGGCTACCCGGCCTGCTCACCGCACCGCAGAAGCAGTCGATCATCGACGAAGCTCTGGCAAAGCAGCAGCCCGACGGCGGATTCAGCCTGTCGCAATTCGTGGGATCGTGGAAGCGGAAAGATGGCACGCCGCTCGATCCGCGCAGCGACGGCTACGCGACGGGACTGGTGACGCTTGCGCTGCTCGAGTCCGGCGTGCCGCGCAGCGATCCGCGAGTGAATCGCAGCCTCGAGTGGCTGGAATCGAATGAGCGCAAATCCGACGGTCGCTGGCTCGCTTATTCGCTCAACGAGAATCGCGATCTCGACTCGTATGTCGGGGAGTTCATGAGCGACGCAGCCACGGCGTACGCGGTGCTGGCGCTGGAATATGGCAAGTAGGCGCTGCGCCCGCTTTCCTTGCCGGTACTTTCGTTGACTGGCGTGGACGCAAGCGCTCGAAGGTAAGAGGGAAGCAAACGCTGAGCACACAAACCCGAGATCTCACCTCGGCACCCTTAGGGCCGCAAAGTGGTGGGCCAAAGCCAACGCTACAGATCCGTCATTTTCCAGCCATTTCTCGAACTACTGCTTGTCGGGCATTAACCTTGCTGATCATACCTATTATGTTAATTTTAGAAAGAGTGAAATTACAAAACAAAACCGTCAGGTATCTCAAAACAGGGCACTTAACGTTTGGAAGCATTCGTGCTAGAGCCGACGAAATGGGCCTACAAGAAGTCGAGGATATACCTTCCGGGAGTGGGGAATTAGGCTAGTGCCGGCGTCTTCACGGGCACGATGGCAGAGACGCAGGCGCCAGCGCCGGTGTTCCGAATCACGAGCCGGCCGCCGAGTTGTTGCAGACGCTCGCGCATACCGCGAATGCCCACGCCGAGGCGGGCGGGCCCGCGTTCGCCGTCCTCCAGCATTTCGGCCGGGAAGCCCCTGCCGTTGTCCCGGACCTCCAACGTGAGTTCGCCGTCGTTCAGGCCGAGGCGAACGCCCGCTTTTTGACTGCCGGAATGGCGATAAACGTTCGTCAGGGCCTCCTGCGCCACCCGGAAGAGCGTGGCTTCGAGTTCCTCGGGAAGACGTTCCAGGCCTGGCGAGACCTCGAACTCCACCTGAATCTTCGTGCGCTGCGAAAATCCGTCCGTAAACCAGCGCAAGGCCGATCCGAGGCAGGTCCCGTCCAGAGCCGGCGGATGCAGCAGATAGGAAAATGTCCGGATTTCGCGCGCCGCCTCGTCGACAAGCGCGGCACTTTCAGCAAGCGCCTTTCCGGCCCGCGGATGCCCCGCAACCTCGGGATAAGTCTCGAGCAGGGCGAGATTGAGCCCGAGAGCGGCCAGCGTTTGCGCCGCGCTGTCGTGCAACTCGCGAGCCAGACGCCGTTTGGCTTCGTCCTGCGCGCGCAGCAGGCGTCCGGAAAGCTCACGCATCGCATCCTCCGCCTTCTTCCGCTCGGTGATGTCGCGCGTGACCTTGGTGAAGCCCCTCAGTTCCCCATCGGGAGAGTGCTGAGCGGTGATAATAACGTTGGCCCAGAAGCGGCTGCCATCCTTGCGCACGCACCAGCCTTCGTCCTCGAAGCGGCCCTCCTCCATCGCAATCTCGAGTTCCCGCCGCGGCTTGCCGGCCTGCACGTCTTCCGGCTGGTAAAATACCGAGAAATGCCTTCCCAGGATCTCCTCACGGGCGTATCCGTTGATTCTCTGCGCGCCCTGATTCCAGCTCATCACGTGTCCCTTGGGGCCCAGCATGAAAATCGCATAATCCTTGACGCAATCCACCAGCAGGCGGTATCGCTGCTCGCTTTCGTGCAACTCCTCGTAGGCTTTTGAGAGCCGTTCCAGCACCAGGGCTTGCTGTTGCAGAGAGGCCACGCTGCGAAGGCGCTCCTCTTCGCTTGCCAGCCTCGTGTAACTCTCCGCCGGAATTACACCCGTGTGCTCGGCGCAAATCCGCATGAACAGCTTGTCGTCGTGGACGTGTTGAAAACCGGAAATCGGGTAAGCGCAATGAAGCGAGAAGGTATATTTCTCTTCGAGGCCGTTCCAAAGCTGCTCCAGGCGGATGGCGGCTTCGGTCATACCCTGTGCCCACAGAAGGGCTACCATTTCCCCGAAGGTGAGAACGCGCCGGGCGCCGTCGGGCGCCGCCGCCAGCGCAGATTCCATCACTGCGCCAATCGCTTCGTTAAAGAGGGTTTCGTCGGGATTGCCGGCGCGCATAAAGCGCGACAGGGTCTCGGCCGCATCAAGGGGGATATAGCGGCCCTGCTTGGAGGCGCGGTTGGGATCGAGTCCCTGCGCTCGCAGACGCCGGGCAAGCCCGTCGCGGTGCTCCGCGGTGGCGATCACCACCGCGACGCTCCCGCTGCCCAGCGCCGCTCCGACCGAGCGGCTCAGCGAATCGAGCAGGCTCTCGTCGGCGCCGTAAAACTGGACGACGTGCCGGTCGTGGCCGTCACTATGTTCCGCGTATTCCGCGACCCGCGCAAGCGATGGGTTGAGGGTCGATGCCATCTCGGACGTGCTCATACCGGCACACCTCCGCCTTGGTGCCTCTCGGCATGGTGGGGTATCGACCGGCTTCGATTCAATCAGGCAAATCCCTTTGAAACTCACCGGACTCCCTGTAACTGCGTTCGTCCGGGTTACCGACTCGGTGTCCCGGCTTACCACGTCAATCCCCGAAATCGACGGCATCCCGCATCCTGCCGGGTTCCACGGGGCATCCGAACTAGTGTAGAGTCCCGTTTCGGAGCTTTCGCCAATGTCCTCAAGCCCAACGGCGGCCGCGCAGTTGAAGAGGAAACCTTCAGTGCGCAGGAAGATTCTGCTGGTTGAGGACAACGCCAGGGTCCGCGCGCCGATGGTTGAGCTGCTCGATGCCTGGGGATACCAGGTGGAAAGCGCCGGGGACGGGATGGAGGCGCTCGAGCGGGCGGTTACATTCAATCCTGACGTCGTGGTGTCCGATTTACGCATGCCCCGGCTCGACGGCGCGCAGCTCGTGCGCGAATTGCGGGCCCGAAAGCCCGGAATGAAATTCATCCTGTACAGCGGCCAGCGGCCCGAGGAGAGGGACCTGGCCGGGCTGGAAGGCATCTGCTTCCTGCAGAAGCCCTTCGATCCCGCGCGGCTGCGCGAGCAGATCGAGAAGTGCCTTGAAGAGCTCTTCTGACCGGCGCGACCCGCGAG
>JASHQD010000029.1 GCA_030037755.1 Terriglobia bacterium | reverse complement strand
GGCCTCCAGAACCTGCTGGCGGAGCACCTTCCGGCCGAGCCGGCTCCGGACCTGCTGGTGCGGTCGCGGCTGAAATTGGAGGAGGCTCTCGATCGTGAGCAGACGAGCTGGCGCGCCTTGGTCCGATCGTGGTTCGGAGTAGCGACGGCGCATCCGGCGCGGGTGATGACGGCGCTGACGCTGGTGGCCTTCGGGTTCAGCGTCGGATGGCTCGTGCGCCCGCGGGTTGACGCAACTCCTGCCGCTCCCGTTGAGGCGCAGCCGAACACGGCGGCCGCCGGCATGATGGGCGGCACGCTGGGAGGCGCGCGCATCAGCAGCATCAGCCAGGTGACCCCCGATCCGGAAACCGGCCAACTGCACATCACGCTGGACGCCGAGAAGCGGATGACGCTGGAGGGGTCGCTCGACGATCCCCAGGTCCGGCAGGTGCTGATTTATACCCTGAAGAACTACGACAATCCCGGCATCCGGCTGGATACCCTGAGCGCCATCGGCAAGACCGGCAGCGATCCTGCCGTGCGTGACGCCATGCTTTACGCGCTCGTGCACGACAGTAACGCCGGCGTCCGGCTGCAGGCGCTGCACACGGCGGCCAGATCGAAGTGGGCTCCTGATGTAGCCCAGGCTCTCGAGCAGGCGGCGGAGAACGACTCGAATGCGGGCGTGCGCGGCGCCGCCATTGACGCGCTCGTCCAGCGCGTCTCGACCGACCACGACCAGGACCTGGTCCCGGCGCTCGAGCGCCTGGCGGCGGAGGATTCCGACCGCTACGTGCGTCTGAAGTCCGAGAACGCTTTGCAGCAGATGGGCCAGCCGCCGTTCTGATTTTGACGTGGGGTGGTGTGCTGTAGCGGCGGTGTCCTCACCGCCGCGTTACGGCCAGAGCCTGTTCTCGGCGGTGAGGACACCGCCGCTACAGCACACCGCCCCGGCGTCGAATGGGGACACGGCTGAGATTCGGAGTGTTTGATTGCGGAAAATCTGCGCGCTGACACTTTTGCTGCTCCTGGCCGCGAGCCTTCCCCTGGCGGGCGCCGACGGGGCGTCCGTGCGTCGCGGCACGCCCCGGCGTGAAGGGCGCTTCTGGAGCGAGATGGACGCCTGTTACGTCCCGGTGAAATCCGGCGGGCGGCTGATTCTGCGGGCTGACGCGGGAACGGTTACGGTTGTGCCAGGGCAGGATGCAGACAAGCTGCAGTGTGAGGTCAAACTGCTGTCGTTCACCCCGTCCGAAACCGAAGCCCACAGTTTCTTTTCACATGCCGTGCTGACCGCGCGGCGTGCGCCTGCCGACAGCGCCTACATTGAGCTGCGTCTCCCCACCCGCATGCCTCTCGCAAGCCGTGTAGGCGCTTTTTTCACGGTGGCTGTGCCGCGACGATTCAACGTTGACGTGCAGACCCAGGCGGGCAGCATCCAGGTGTGCGGGCTGGAGGGCGATCTGCGGGCCGTCACCGCCGGCGGCGATATCCGCGCTGGAAATCTCACCGGTGCCGTGCATGTCGACAGCGGCGGTGGAAACATCACCCTGGGCAGCGTCGGCCAGCGGCTCGACGCTCGCGCCGCGGGCGGCAGCATCCGCGTGGGAGATGTGAAAGGCGACGGCTACTTCGACAGCGACGGCGGCGACATTGTGGCGGGCATGATCGGCGGGAGTGTGCACGCCCAGACCGCAGCCGGGGACATTGTCCTGCGTGGAGCCTCAGGCCCGGTAGCGGCGCAAACGGCGGGCGGCCAGATCCAGCTGGGGCAGTGCGGCAGCAGCGTCCACGCGGTCAGTGTCGCAGGCAGCATTCACCTGGACGGCGCCCGCGGCCGGGTGGAAGCGCAGACCGGCGGGGGCAGCATTGATCTGCTGCAAGTCATGGGCGCCGTGCAAGCCCAGACTTCCATGGGCAACATCCTGGCCCAGATCGACGCCGGCCGCGACGCCTTCGCCGCATCCAGCCTGCAGGCCACCATGGGTGACGTGCATGTATTCGTGCCTTCCGATCTGCCGCTCACCGTGAAGGCTCTCATCCAGAGTGGCATGGGTCACGTGATCGCTTCCGATTTTCCTCTGTCGATGCGCAGCCAGGCTCCCGGCGACCTGGGACTCGGGTTCGTGCAGGGCGTTGGCGCATTGGCGGGAGGCGGCCCGCCGTTGATCTTGCGGACAAATCTCGGAAGCATCGAGATTCGCAAAGAGAATGCCCAGGCGCTCGCCCGCATCAAGGCATCCCAACTCGAGTTCTGGAGGACATGGCAGGAGCAGGAGAAGGAGCAGGAGCAGAGCCTGGAATTCTTGCGCCAGGTGATGCAGGAACAGCAGCAGCGCCTGGACGCGCTGCAGAGAATCTTGACCGACAACAGCAGCGGCCAGCAGTGAGCCGCGGTCGCGGAGGGGCCGACGAGCCATTGCGGCGAAAGGAGAGCAAATGACAAGCAGGAAGAAGCTGGGATTGGCGCTCACCATCGTCGCCCTCGGTGTAGCGTCCGGTATCACCGTGCTTCACGCTCAAGGAAACGACGACTCGAATTCGGATGATCAGAACCTTAACGTGCTCGTTCAGGGCCCCCGCGGGTCATGGCTCGGCGTTGACCTGCGCGACGTGACCGCGGAGCAGGCGCGAGAGTGGAAACTCGGTGACAATTACGGCGCCCTGGTGAAGAGCGTCGACCCGGACAGCCCAGCCGCCAAGGCCGGTATCCAGCCCGGCGATGTCATCGAGCAGTTCGGCGGCCAGCGCGTGCACAGCGTGGCCGAAATACGGCGGATGGTCGGCGAGACACCGCCCGGAAGGGTGGTGCAGGTCGAGGTGCGGCGGAACGGCGAGACGAAGACACTCAGCGCCACGCTGGAGCGTCACAATAGCGGCATGAGCCTGCTGTCGCGCAAGGGCCTGCTGCCCCAGTTGAGCGGGCCGGAAATCAATGTCTGGCCGGACGTCAGTCTGCCCGATAACGGCTTCGTCTTCGATTTCGGCGGTCCCCGCCTCGGCGTTGAAGTGGAGCCGCTCACGGAGCAATTGGGCGCCTATTTCGGCGTCAACGACGGCAAGGGCGTTCTGGTGCGGGACGTGAAGGAAGGCAGCGCGGCCGCCAAGGCCGGGCTCAAGGCGGGGGACTGCATCGTGAAGCTGAACTCGACTCCCATCGAGTCAGCCGACGACCTGCATCGCGCGCTCGGCCTCGGACAGGGAAAGAGCCAGGACGTTACGCTGACCATCGTCCGCGACCACAAGCAGCAGACGCTGAACGTTCACCTCGAGGCGCCGCGTCAGGACATATGGCGTCCGGTGCCCGATACTGCATCAAACGGTGGGGCGGCCTCAGGCGGGCTCGAAGCTCGAGTGTTCGACGCTCACCAACTGGCCGACGAGGCACAGGCCCTGCGCCAGGAGCTCGAATCGCACAACGGCGAGGTTCAAAAAGAGGCGGAGGCTGCTCGCGCGCAGGTCCGGCAACTCCGCGATCAGCTCCAGCGGCTTGAGAAAGAAAAGGGCGAATGGATGCAGCTGAAGGAGAAGGAGAACGGTCGCGCCATGCAGCAGCTCCGGCGCGAGATCAAGCAACTGCGCGACTCGGTCGACTGGGGCGTTGTCTAGGATTTCTCTCTGCCTATCCCTTCAGGCACTCATACGGGCTGCCGCGAACGTCCGGACGCTACGCCGGCGCTCCGCCAGCCCGTGATTTTTTCCTTAGGACCGGCGCGATGTAATGGCCTTCGGCTCCGGGAAATGGTATGCTGGCGTTTCTGACCCCGAAGTGATCAAGCAATGTCAGTGAACCTCACCGGCGCCGTCTCGAAAGCCCTTGCACGCCTCCGTGACTACTGGGTTCTTACCAAGCCCGAGGTCAATTTCCTGGTCCTGATCGCTGCCGCGGTCGGATTCGATGTCGGCTGGCAGGGAGCTTTCCGGCTGTCCGCGCTGCTGAACATGTTGCTGGGCACATTGTTAGTGGCCAGCGGCACCGCGACGCTGAATCAATACCTGGAGCGCTCGTTCGACGCGCAAATGAGGCGTACGGCTCAGCGTCCGCTGCCTGCCGGACGGCTGGGATCTCGCGAAGCTCTGATCCTGGGGCTGGCGCTGGCCTTCGCCGGGGCGATCTATCTGGCGCTGGCGGTGAATCTGCTGGCGAGCCTGCTCGGGGCCGGCACGCTGGTGAGTTATCTGGCCATTTACACGCCGCTGAAGCGCCGGAGCGCCTGGTGCATGTTTGTCGGGGCTTTCCCCGGCGCCGCGCCTCCTTTGATCGGTTATGCTGCAGCCCATGGCAGCCTGGATTTGAAGGCGTGGATGCTCTTCGCCATGGTATTCCTCTGGCAGTTTCCGCATTTCCTTTCGATCGCCTGGATGTACCGCGAAGATTACTCGCGCGCCGGCTACCGCATGCTGCCGCCGGACGATGGCGGACGCTCCATGGCGTGGCAGATGGTCATCTCGTCGATCGCCTTGCTGCCGGTCAGCCTCGCTCCCGCCTGGCTCGGCACCGCCGGCCTGCCGTATCTCTGTGGGGCGCTGATTGTCGGACTGGCCTTCTCCGGCTTCGGAATGCGCCTCGCGATGACACGCTCACGGGCGCTGGCGCGTCGCGTTCTGCTCGCGTCTGTCCTCTACCTGCCGCTGGTCTTTGGACTCTTGATGCTCGACAAGAAGCCAGCCGCATAGCAATCTGGAATGTGATTCCCCTCACCTACTTTCCCGCCATCGATGCGACTCTGAATGCCACGAGCGCCGTTCTGCTGGCAATGGGGTATATCTGCATCCGCCGAAGAAGGATCGCCGCCCACCGGGCATGCATGCTTTCCGCAGTGGGGAGTTCGACGCTATTCCTGATCTGCTATCTTTGGTACCACTATCACCATGGAGTCACGCGCTTTCGTGGTATTGGCGCCGTCCGCGGCTTCTACTTCGCGCTGCTGGGATCTCACACTGTTCTGGCCGCCGTCATCGTACCTTTGATCGTCATCACTTTAGCTCGAGCTCTCCGCCGGAAGTTCATTAAGCACAAGCAGATAGCGCGCTGGACCCTGCCCCTCTGGTTCTACGTCTCCATCACCGGTGTTCTGGTCTACTTGATGCTCTACCACCTCTATCCCGGCGCGTGACGGGATCCTGCTATATAGGGAGTTATCACAGAGTTTATGCTATTGACTTCATACTATGGTTTTGCTCTTATAAGGACTGCGTTTTTAGGACAGGTAACACCTGTCATGAGGGTGGGCAGAGGCAGTCTGAGTGCGATAGCGGGGGAGCCTCTACCCGCATTTCCGTTCACTGGCAACCCGTACTTAAGGAGATAGCCATGTCTGTGAAGTCGGGCCACACCAGCCGTCTGGGTATGGGCACGAAAGCGATCCTCACTGTTGCCGGGCTTGCAGCGCTTGCCGCAGTTGCGTTTGCTTTTTCCGAGAATCAGACTCGCGTTCCCCAGACGGCGACGGATCCCGGAGTGCGGGGCGGCGGACCCGGTGCTGGAACCATCATTGCCGGGCTCAGTTCGACCCAGAACCAGGTCTTCACCGATGGGCAGACAAACTT
>JASHQD010000440.1 GCA_030037755.1 Terriglobia bacterium | reverse complement strand
ATCGCTGGGCTGCAGGCGCCGGACTCCGGACGCGTCGCGCTCGACGGGCATGTGCTTTTCGATTCCGAGCGCAGGATCAACATCTCGAGCCGCGAACGAACTATCGGGTATCTCTTCCAGAGCCTTGCCCTGTTCCCGCACCTTACGGTCGAGGCCAACGTCGCCTATGGCCTTGCCGGCAAGCCTGCCGGCGAGCGGCGCGCGCGCGTGCAGGCGATCCTGGAATCGTTCCGTGTCGGCCATCTTGCGACACGCAAGCCCGGCGCGATTTCGGGCGGCGAGCGCCAGCGTGTGGCGCTCGCGCGCTCGCTTGTCACCGACCCTCAACTGCTACTGCTCGATGAGCCGCTGTCCGCGCTCGACGCCATCGTCAAGTCGAAGATTATCGACGATCTGCGCGCCTGGAATGCGTCGCACAACATCCCGATCGTTTATGTCACGCACTCGCCGGCGGAGGCGTTTGCGCTGGGCGAGCGCATCGTGGTGCTCGAATCGGGCAAGATTCTCGCGCAAGGCTCGCCGCAGGAAGTCCTGGCCGCGCCGCGGCACGAAACGGTCGCGCAGTTGGCGGGATTCGAGAACATCTTCGACGCGACTGTCACCGCCATTCTCGAAGACCACGGAACCATGCGCTGCAGGCTCGGATCGAGCGCGCTCGAACTCGAGGTCCCGCTGCTCTGGACCGAACCCGGGTCGAGAACGCGGGTGGCGATTCGCGCCGGAGACATTCTGGTGGCAACGGGGCGTCCGGAAGGGATCAGCGCGCGCAACACCTTTCAGGGAAAACTGCTGTCGCTCGATCGGCGAGGCGTGACCGTAATCGCCATCGTCGACGCCGGAGTGCGCTTCGAAGTCCATCTGACGCCGAGCGCCATCCAATCACTGCGACTCGAGCCCGGGCAGCAGGTGTGGCTGATCGTAAAGACGTACTCGTGTCACCTGGTGGCTGGATGAAGGTGACAGTCGAGAGTTGACAGTCGACAGCTTACATTTCGGCTTATAATCCGGCCTATGGCACACGAATTCACGACTTCTTATCTCGCGGACTCGCTCTCGATCTTCCGCATGTACAAAGCCATGGGCGAGCGCGCCCTGGCGCAGGTGACCGACGACCAACTCCAGGTGGCGCTCGATCCTGAGTCCAACTCGATCGCCGTCATCGTGAAGCACCTGGCCGGCAACATGCGCTCGCGCTGGACCGATTTCCTGACTTCGGACGGCGAGAAGCCGGACCGCAATCGCGACACCGAGTTCGAAGCACCGCCCGCCACGCGCGCCGCGCTCATGGAGATGTGGGAGTCGGGATGGCGCGTGGTCTTCTCCGCGCTCGAACCGCTCACCGACGCCGATCTCGGGCGCACGGTCTGCATCCGCAACGAGCCGCACTCCGTGATGCAGGCCATCAACCGGCAGGTGGCGCACTACGGGTGCCACGTCGGGCAGATCGTCTTTCTGGCGAAGCATCTGGCATCGTCGAAATGGGTGTCGCTGAGCATACCGCGGGGGAAGTCGGCGGAGGTGAATGCGAGGATGGCGAGCGGGAAAGGCAGTTAGCGGTAGCCGAGGCTCAGGAACGCTCTTTCAGGATACGCCTCGCATCTCTTCTTCCGTGGAGTACGGCCACCACTTGCAGGGGAACTGTTGACGGACGGTACACGACTGTATAGTTCGGATATCGTGTTAAGGTCCAGAAACGGAGCTCTCGATCGGTGAGATCAGGACGGTAGTGGGCTCGCATCGGCCCGCAACAAAGGCACATGCTTCATAGATCGCCTGCTCGACACGCTCGGCTGCTTCTTCGCTGTCCCGGGCGATGTAGGCCCAAATCCCGAAGATGTCCGACTTGGCCAACGGCGTCAGAACATAGCCGGTCGTTGTCTGGAGCGGCGCCAGGTCTCTTTCATCTTCTGAATCTGCCGGCGGGCCCGATCGCCACCGATGAGTTCGCCACGTTCGGCTTGCAGATAACCCTGTTCGATGTGGGCAGACAGCGCGCGGCGCTCATCCTCGGTCCAACTCTCTTCGGCATCCTGCGCTTCAAGAGCCTGGCGGAGGACGTCCTCGGCGTCGTTGTGCGCGCCGCTGGAGAGCCGTTTATTGATGAGAGCCTCAAGGTCGGGAGGAACATTCAATTGCATAGCGTCTTCCTTCACAAATCAGTTTCCGCTCGCATTGTATCGGATGCACAGTGGCCCGGACGGCGCGGCGATTCGGCTTGACGGGGCGCGACTCCAGGGCAGCATTCGTAATCACATTCGACAGGAGGTAACCGATGCCGCAACTCTCGCTCGATCCTGCCCGCACGGCCGTCCTCAGCATGGACCTTCAAACCGCGATCGTTTCCATTTACACCAAGGACCGCCCGGACCTGGTGGAGCGCGCCGCCGGAGTGTTGAAAGAGGCGAGAGGCGCGGGTATGACGGTGATCCACGTGCGAGTGGGCTTTCGCCCGAAGCTGCCCGAGGTCAGCTCGCGCAACACGTTGTTTGCCGCCATCAAGAACTCGCCGCAACATCAGGCGATCTTCGCCGGGCCGGCGGGCGACATCCACGCCGCTCTGACCCCTCAAGAGGACGACATCGTCGTGGTCAAACACCGTGTCAGCGCCTTCGCAGGCACCGATCTTGAAATGATCCTGCGCGCGAAGGACATCGACACGCTGGTGCTGTTCGGGATCGCGACCAGCGGAGTCGTGCTCTCCACCCTGCTCGAAGCCTGCGATGCGGATTATCGTCTGATCGTGATCGAGGACTGCTGCGCCGATTTGGATGCGGGGCTTCACTCCTGTCTCATCGAGAAGCTCTTTCCACGCCGCGCGCTCGTGGCGAGTTCGGGTGAATTCGTCGAGGCTCTGAAGAGGATCGAACCTGCGCCGGCGGAGTAACACGGACGGGCTGAGGAGTTCGGGCTGGCGGGAACCCGTTC
>JASHQD010000439.1 GCA_030037755.1 Terriglobia bacterium | reverse complement strand
CGGTCGATGAAGGTTCGGTGGGCGCCGGCACCGGTACGATGGCGCTTGGCTGGAAGGGCGGCATCGGCACAAGCTCGCGCAAGCTGCCGGCCGGGATCGGCGGGTACACCGTGGGCGTGCTCGTCCAATCGAATTTCGGCGGGCATTTTACTCTGGACGGCGTGCCGGTATGGCGTGAAAGGAGCGCGTCGGCGCAGGCGGCGGTTTCTGGTGCGAGTGGTTACGGATCGTGCATGATCGTGGTGGCGACCGATGCGCCGCTCGACTCGCGGCAGCTCGGCCGGCTTGCCAAGCGAGCCGTTCTGGGTCTGGCACGGGCGGGGAGTTTCGGCGAGAACGGCAGCGGCGACTACGTGATCGCGTTCTCGACTACGAACCGCTTTTCCACCCAAGGCTCCGCGGCGACTCCGGTGCCGACGCCGCGTCTCAGTGAAGAAGGCCTCTCGCCGCTTTTTGTAGCGACGATCGAGGCAACCGAAGAAGCGATCGATAATTCCATCCTGCGCGCGACGACGGTGCGCGGGCGCGACGGTCACGTGTCGGAAGCAATTCCCATCGACAGATTGCAGTCGGTAATGAAAAAATACGGGCGCTAGCGTAGTGCGTCACAGTAAAACAACGCCTGGGGAGCGACAAAGCGATGAGCATAAAGAATCTGCGAATGACGTTGGCAATTGCCGCCGTGATGGCAGTTCTGTTTGACGTCGTCGGAGCGAGAGCGCAGAAGAGTCCCGATCCGCTCAAGGCGGGGTTCGAGCATCCGCCAGCCAGCGCCCGTCCAAGAGTCTGGTGGCACTGGATGAACGGCAACATCACCGAGGAAGGCATCAAGCTGGACCTCGAGTGGATGCACCGCGTCGGCCTGGGCGGCTTCCAGAATTTCGACGCCGCTCTGTCAACACCCCAGGTCGTGAAGCAGCGGCTCGCCTACATGACCCCGGAGTGGAAGGCAGCGTTCAAATACGCGACCGTGCTCGCCGACCAACTGGGCCTCGAGGAGGCCATCGCAGGTTCGCCGGGATGGAGCGAGTCTGGCGGGCCGTGGGTTCCGGCGTCGCAGGGCATGAAGAAGTATGTGTGGAGCGAGACGCGGGTAGAAGGCGGCAAGCCGTTGATCGGTGCGCTGGCTCATCCGCCGTCGAACACCGGTGCGTTTCAGAACCTGGGGATTGAAGACATGCCTTCGGGATTCAAGGCGCCTGAATTCTATGCCGATAGCGTCGTGGTCGCCTACAAAGTTCCCGATAGCGATGTGACCCTCGAGGATCTTCACCCCAAGGTCACCTCCAGCGGCGGCAACATCGACGCGGCGCTCTTGAGCGACGGTGATCTCGTCAAAACAACAGCGCTACCCACCGCACCCGAGGGCGAGAAGGCCTGGATTCAGTACGAATTCCCCCAACCGCAGACGATCCGCGCGCTGACGATCGTGCTGGGCGGCTGGAGGCCGTCTTACATGGGGCGGGACAATAGTGTTCAGGCTCTGGAAGCCTGTGACGATGGGCAGGAGTATCGCGTTGTAGCTTCGATTCCAAAGGACGGGACCACCGAGCACACCATATCCTTTCCACCGGTGAGCGCGCGGTTCTTCCGCGTCACCTTCAAGACCCTGCCGCAGCCCAAGCCGTCGGACTTGCTGCAGCAGTTGGGCATCCCTGCGCCGAAGCCGCCCGCGAACTACTTTGTCGCGGAGCTGGTGCTGCACCCGGGCGCGCGGGTCAACCATTTCGAAGACAAAGCCGCCTTTTCCAATCTGCCCGACCTTTACGAGTTCGCGACGCCTGACGTTCCCGCCGCCGACGTCATTCCCAAATCAGATGTGATCGACCTGACATCCAAAATGCGTCCTGACGGAACGCTCGACTGGACGCCGCCCGCCGGCAACTGGGTAGTCCTCCGCTTCGGCTATTCGCTCCTCGGAATCACGAATCATCCGGCGACGCGCGAAGCGACGGGTCTTGAAGTGGACAAGCTGAATCATCAGTACGTGAAGAACTACATGGATCGATACCTGGAGAGCTACAAAGACACCGTAGGTGCAGACCTCATCGGCAAGCGCGGCGTTCGGTACGTGATCAACGACAGCTGGGAAGCGGGATCACAGAACTGGACCGACCACATGATCGCGCAGTTCAAGAAGCGGCGCGGTTATGACCCCGTGCCCTGGATGCCGGTCCTGGCCGGCAGGGTCGTGGAGAGCGCCGAAGCCAGCGACCGGTTTCTCTGGGATTTTCGCAAGACTATCGGCGATCTGATCGCGGACGAGCATTACGGGCAACTGGAAGCGACGCTGCACGCGTGGCACATGGGTCATTACGGCGAATCGCACGAATCAGGGCGGGCGTTTGTGGCCGATGGCATGGAAGTGAAGAAGTTCAACGAGGTGCCGATGAGCGCCATGTGGACCCAGCGTCCCGGCGTTAACAAAGAGCAGTACGGGTACAACGCCGACGATCGCGAGTCTGCGTCGGTGGCCCACATCTACGGCCAGAACCTGGCCGCGGCCGAGTCCCTGACCGCCGCCGAGGCGCCATGGGCGTGGTCACCGGCCACTCTGAAACCGACGGCGGACCAGGAACTGCTGAATGGCATCAATCGATTCGTGATTCACGAGTCGGCACACCAGCCCCTGGTGGGTAAGGCGCCGGGCATGACGCTCGGGCCTTTCGGACAATGGTTCAACCGCAACGAGACCTGGGCGGAACAGGCGGGTCCGTGGGTGGAGTATCTCGCGCGCAGCAGCTACCTGCTCCAGCAGGGGCGCTTCGGCGCGGACCTGGTTTACTTCTACGGCGAAGACTCGAACCTGACCGCGATCTTCGAACACAAGTCGCCCGACGTACCGAAGGGTTACGGATTCGATTACATCAACGCGGATGGGCTGATCCACGAGCTGAGCGTCAATGACGGCCGAATCACAACCAGAAGCGGGATGAGCTACCGCGTGCTCGGGCTTGACCCGTACAGCGAGCACATGTCGCTTCCCGTGATGCGCGCGATTTACAAGCTGGTGCAGGATGGCGCCGTGGTTGCCGGTCCAAAACCGGCCGACGATCCCAGTCTCGCCGACGATCAATCGGAATTTCGCAAGCTCGACGACGAGCTGTTTGGAGACGGCACCGGCGTGCACAAGGTCGGGAAAGGCGCTGTCTATGCGGGCGAGAGCCTCGCCGATGTCTTCAAGACGTTGGGTCTGGCGCCGAACTTCGACTACACCAGGCCGGAGAACGACACGGAAATTCGCTTCGTTCATCGCAAACTGGCGGGTGGAGATGTCTATTTCGTCGACAGTCGCAACGATCGCGATGAGACCGTGGATGCAACGTTCCGCGTTACCGGCAAGGCGCCTGAACTCTGGCACGCCGAGACTGGCGAGTCAGAGCCCGTGTCGTACAAAATCGCGGACGGCCGCACGACGGTACCGCTGCACCTCGAGCCGTGGGGCGCGGTTTTCGTAGTCTTCCGCAAGTCGACCAGCGTAGCCTCGCGCACCCTGCCGCAGCCTGCCGAGACCCAGCTTGCGACGGTCGACGGTCCATGGAAGGTGACTTTCCAACCGGATCGCGGAGCGCCAGCTTCTATTACACTGGACACGCTATCGTCATGGTCTGCCAACCAGGATGCGGGCGTAAAGTACTTCTCGGGGACCGCAACCTACACCAAAACGCTGCAAGCTCCGGCCGGGTGGTTCAATAAGGGCGCACATCTGTGGATCGATCTGGGCGCCGTGAAGAATCTGGCTGAAGTTGCGGTGAACGGGAAATCGCTGGGCATCGTTTGGCACGCGCCTTTCCGAGTGGATGCCACCAGTGCATTGAAGCCGGGCGCGAACGAGCTCACCGTCAAAGTCACCAATGCCTGGGTGAATCGACTGATCGGCGACCAGCAGCCTGGCGCAACCCAGTACACGTTTGCGGACGTGCATCCCTACAGGGCAAACTCGCCGCTGCTCGAGTCAGGACTTCTGGGCCCGGTGCAGATCGATTCCATAGCGTCGCGATGAGAGAACAGCTGTTGCAGGACGTTGGATTCGGCTTTCGGATGCTGGCGAACAACCGCGGTTTCGCTGCGGTTGCGATACTCACTCTCGCGCTCGGCATCGGCGTGAACGCCGCCCTGTTTACGGTCGTCAACGGGGTGCTTCTGAATCCGCTGCCCTACCCGCATCCCGACCGCCTTGTGGCGATATACGGATCGACGCCTGGCGTGAGCCACGGCCCGATCACCTACTTGAATTTCCTCGACTGGCAGCGCGATACGGCCACGTTTTCGTCGATGGCCATGTATCGCAACCAGGATTACAACTTCACCGGCGCCGGTCAGGCCGAACGCCTGAGCGGCTATATGATTTCCGCCGGGTTTTTCGCCACTCTTGGTGTGAAGCCCGTCCTCGGACGCACTTTCCTTCCCGCTGACGATCACGTGGGTGCTGCCCCGGTCGTGATTCTCAGCGGAAGCTTCTGGCAACGCAGGTTCGGCGCTTCTCCGGAGATCGTCGGGAAATCCCTAACCCTGAACGGCACCGATTACACCGTGGTCGGCGTGATCCCCTCGAGCTTCCACTTCTACGGGCAGTTCCGCGACGTGTACACGCCCATTGGCCAGTGGAGCGATCCATCGTTCCGCGACCGCCGCATCGACATGAGCGCGCATGCGGTCGGCCGGCTGAAGTCCGGTGTAGCGCTGCCGCAAGGCCAGGCCGATATGGACGGTGTTGCGCGCCATCTCGCGGCGGCCTACCCCGAAGCCGACAAGGACGTCGGCATCACCCTCGTCTCCATGAAGGAAGACCTTGTGGGCAACGTCAAGCCGTTCCTGCTGACGCTGCTCGCCGCCGTCGGCTTCCTGCTGCTCATGGCGTGCGCAAACGTGGCCAATCTGCTTCTGTCGCGCTCGGCGGTCCGCTCGCGCGAGTTCGCCATTCGCGCCGCCATGGGGGCAAGCCAGATGCGCGTGGTCCGGCAGCTTCTTACGGAGAGTATTCTGCTTGCCGGCCTGGGCGGCACGCTCGGGGTCCTGCTTGCTTTCTGGGGAACCCGGGCAGTGCTCGATGTGTTGCCGGGCACTTTGCCACGCGCCGGCGACATCTCCCTGGACTCGCGCGTGCTTCTCTTCGCGCTGTGCATTTCCGTGCTGGCCGGGGTTCTATTCGGCCTCGCCCCCGCGCTGAAAATATCCCGGGTGGATTTGCAAGAGCTTCTGAAAGAAGGCGGACGTGGATCGAGTGGCGCCCGCCATCGCCTTCAGCGGACGTTTGTGGCTATGGAAGTGGGAATGACTCTGGTGCTGCTTGTTGGGGCCGGGCTGATGATCCGGAGCCTTATGGCCCTCTGGCGCGTGAATCCCGGGTTTAATCCGAGCCACGCGGTCACGTTCAGCCTGTCGCTGCCGTCCAACTCCGAAACCACATCGGCGGAAACGCGCGCCCGGCTGCGGCAGTTCGACGAGAAAATGCGCGCCATTCCCGGCGTTGAAGCAGTTTCCGTTACGCTGGGCTCGCGCCCGATGATCCATGACTCCTCGCTGCCCTTCTGGATCGAGGGCGAGCCCAAGCCGGCGACCCTCCAGCACATGCACCAGGCGATGTTCTATCTCGTCGAAGCCGGTTTCCAGCAAGCCATGGGAGTCACGCTCGAACGCGGCCGTTTCATTGCGCCCGAGGACGATGAGCACGCGCCGGTGGTGATCGACATCGACGACGAATTCGCGCGCGCGTATTTTCCGCATGAGAACCCCGTGGGCAAGCACATTCATCTGGCGCTTTTCAATGTCGAGGCAGAAATCGTCGGGGTGGTGGGGCACGTGAAGCAGTGGGGCCCCGGGTCCGACCCGAAATCGGCGATCGAGGCGCAGTTCGAATACCCGTTCATGCAGCTTCCCGAGAAGCTCATGCCCCTGGCGGCCGATGCCGTGGCGGTCGTGCTCCGCACGCAAGGCGACCCTACCGCCGTCATGGGTCCCGTTCGCCGCGCCGTCGACGAAATCGATCCCCGCGAAATCGTCTACAATGTGGAAACCTTGGACGCCGTTCTGGCTCAATCGCTGGCCGCGCGTCGATTCACCATGATTCTGCTGGGACTCTTTGGCGCCTTGGCGCTTGTGCTCGCGTGCGTGGGAATCTACGGCGTGGTTTCGTATCTCACGAGCCAGCGGACCCATGAGATCGGGGTGCGCACCGCGCTGGGCGCTCAACGCAAGGATGTGCTCAAGCTCGTTTTGGGAGACGGAGTTCAGTTGACTCTTGCCGGCATCGGCGTCGGGTCCATCGCCGCGCTCGCGCTTATGCATTTGCTGTCGAGCCTGCTTTTTGGCGTCAGACCGACCGATCCGCTCACTTACACTGCGGTCGCGATCATCTTGACAGGCGTAGCCCTCCTCGCGAGCTACGTTCCGGCTCGCCGCGCCGCCGAAGTGGATCCAATTGTGGCTCTGCGGGGCGAGTGAACATCCCGAGTCCTAGCCGCGCCTCGCCCGATCCCCATTGTGCCGGATCAAGGTTGTCGACGGGCCCCACAAGTTCGAAATCAGGAAGTCCGCGGGACCGTCTGCTAAACTTGAATCGGCGTTCTTGAATCGGCTATGTCTATTTATCTGGTTACAGGTGGTGCCGGATTCATCGGGTCGCACGTCGTCGAGGAGCTGCTCGCGCGCGGCGAACGCGTCCGTGTGCTTGACGATCTTTCGAGCGGCAGCAAGGAGAATCTGGCCGGAGCCCTCGATCGAATCGAATTTGCCGAAGCCGACATTCGCGATCTTGATCGCATCCGGCCGCTGTTCTCGGGCGCCGATTACGTCATTCACCTGGCGGCGCGCTCATCCGTGGTACTTTCCGTCGAAGATCCCGTCACTTCGACGGCGGTGAACATTGGCGGCACGGTCAACGTGCTGGTCGCCGCGCGGGACGCGCGCGTCCGCCGGGTTGTCTTCGCGGATTCGGCGGCGGTTTATGGCGACAATCCCGAGTTGCCGCGCGTCGAGACTCAGGAGCCTCAGCCGCTTTCCCCTTATGCGCTCACGAAGCTGACGGGAGAATACTACTGCCGTATCTTCACCAGTGTATTCGAGCTGGAGGCAGTGCCGCTGCGATTCTTCAACATCTTCGGACCGCGTCAGAATCCGCACTCGCCTTACACCGGCGTGCTCTCCAAGTTCATCGTAGCCTACCTCCAGAACCGGACACCGGTGATATTCGGCGACGGCGAGCAGTCGCGCGACTTCACTTACGTCGCCAATGTGGTGGACGCCGTGCTTCGCGCCTGCACGGCTCCCAGCGCGCCGGGACAGGCAATCAACGTGGGCGTGGGCGCGAGCTTCACCCTGAACCAGGTGATCGCGATTCTGAATCGGATATTCGAGAAGGACATCCGTCCGCGGTATGACGCGCCGCGCGCGGGCGACGTGCGTCATTCTCGCGCCGACGTCGGCCGGGCGCGCCAACTTCTCGGCTACGAGCCCATCGTGGGGTTCGAAGAGGGACTGCGGCGGACCGTCGCCTGGTACCAGGGCGCACTTGGCGGGAAGGCAGGGGCTGCATGACACCCGCTGCGATCGCAGGCTCGGTTCTTGGGCCGATTGCGGCAGGCGGCGCGTTCGTCTACTACGCCTGCTCCGTGCCGACGTCTCAGGTGCTGGGGGAGGCGCTCGTGCGTGGACCCGCCGGACGTCCCGAAGTTGCCTTGACGTTTGACGATGGTCCCGCGGAGCCCTTTACCGGGCAAGTCCTCGATATTCTCCGCCGGTATCGCGTACCGGCGACCTTCTTCTGCTGCGGTAAGAACGTGGCGCGGCTGCCCGATTTGGTCCGGCGCGCGGATGCTGAAGGCCACACCGTTGGCAATCACACCTGGTCGCATCCCCTGCTCTACTTCAAGGGCCGGCCCGCCATCGAAGCGGAGCTTGACCGCACACAGGAGGCGATCCAAAAGGTCACCGGGCGCGCGCCCGTTGTGTTTCGGCCGCCCTATGGCGTGCGCTGGCTCGGACTCTTTCCGGCGCTTCGCGCGCGCGGTCTCGCCGATGTGCAGTGGTCGGACACGGGCTATGATTGGAAACCGCGGCTGGACGGCGCGGCGATCGCGCGACTGGTGCTGGCGAAGCTCCGGCCGGGAGCGGTCATCCTGCTGCATGATGGCCGCGAGCCGCGCGAACCGGGCAACGTGGACGCTTCGTCGACGGTGGCCGCGCTGCCGTCGATTATCGAGGGAGCGCGCCGGGCCGGCCTGGAATTTACGCGCGTTGAGTCTTTCCTGCCGGGCGCGGTGTAGCCGCGCTGTCCTGGTCGCTACCTCATCCTGGTTGGGAATTGACCGGCAAAAATGGCGATCGTTCGCTTGCGAATCAGGCCAGGACCAGGTCGGGATGGTAGACATTTCCCGCCACGCGACGCGCGATGGCAATCAGCCGCCGGTCGCCGTTCATCACTTTGAGCAACGAGATTGCCGGCGCGTGCCCGGCCATACCCGGCGCGAGGCCGCGGTCCGCGCGCAGGGCTTGCGCCAGCTCGAAACTGCGACCGTGGCGCACGTCGGTCTCCTCGCGTCCGCGCACCACGAGCGCAGGACAATCGGGCAGCAGCGCCTCGAGCGGGATTAGCAGCTTTGTAGCCTCGTCTTGTGCGGCGGCGCGCTCCAGGTCTCCAAGGCTCACGGCACGGCTTTCGGTGAATTCCGCCACGGCCGTGCGGCGGAGGCTGGCCAGGTGCGCCGGGCATCCGAGCTTCGATCCCGCATCGTGGGCAAGCGAACGCACGTAGGTTCCCCCGGAGCACTCCACGGCAAACTCAGCGCCCGCGCCGTTGAGGGCCAGCAACTCGAACGCGTAAATCTCCACTTCGACCGGCTCGAGTTCCACGGTTTCACGGCGGCGCGCCAGTTCGTACGCGCGCACGCCCTTGACGCGTTTGGCGGAGAAGGCAGGCGGCGTCTGCTTGATGCGGCCGGTGAATTCCGCGAACACCCGTTCCACATCCCGGGCTTCCGGCCAGCACTCGAGAGGCTCTGCGACCGGCGTTCCGGTAGCGTCGTAAGTATCTGTTGCGAATCCGAAGCGAATCACGCCACGATACGCTTTCCGCGACTTCAAATAGAACTGCGCGAGGCGCGTCGCCTTGCCGATCGAAAGCGGCAGCACACCGGTCGCGAAAGGATCGAGCGTGCCGAAATGGCCGATCTGGCGAATGTGAAGAACGCGGCGGACCGCCGCGACCACGTCGTGCGAGGTCACGCCCGCGGGCTTGTCGATCAGCAACACCCCGGCCGGCTCGGGAACGGCGATGACGCCCGGATGCGCGGTGCGGGATTCAGTGCTCATGTGCTTTTGAGACTTTCGGCAGTTGGACGCGTGCCGGGGCTTGTCTCCGCCGCGGGTGCTCGATCACTCATCCGGATGAAGCTTGCCGAGCAATTCCTCGACGCGTGCCGCTTCTTCAGCGCCGCGGTCGAGAAGAAAAATGATCTCGGGAGAGCGGCGCAGACGCAGGCGCTGCGTGATCTCGCGCCGGACGTAGCCGGCGGCGGATTCGAGACCTGCCAGGCTTTCTGCGCGTTCCTGTTCGCTGCCCAAGACCGAGATCAGCACGCGCGCGTGAGAGAAGTCCGGACTCAAATCAACAGCGGTCACGGTGACAAAACCGATCCGAGGGTCCTTCAACTCGCCCTCAACCATTCCGGCGACCTCGGTGCGGATCTGGTCGGCTAATCGATCGTGTCGGCGTCCTGGAACCATGCTCAGAATTGAGTGATTGTGCGATTGAGTGATTGCGTCATTAAAGCACTCCAATCTCTCAATCACTCAATCACTCAATCACTCAATCAAAAGATTTCGATGTTGTAGTCCTGCACGTCGCTGCCCAGCACTCTCTCGGATTCCGCCAGCACCCGTCGCAACACTTGATCGAGGATCTGCCGGCTGCTGGAGATCGCCGCCACGCCGATCGTGGCCTGCTGCCATAAATCCGTGTGATCGAGCTCCGCGACGGCCACGTTGAAGCGGCTGCGCAGGCGGTCGCGGATTTTCAGCAGTACCGCGCGCTTGTCCTTGAGGGAGTGCGCCCAGGGGATCTGAATCTCGATCGTGAGCACGCCGACGGGCATCAGAATTGCCGATTGATGATTGCCGATTGGGCCCGGTGAAAACCAGCGCCGACGAGGCGATGTCGCCCGGCAATCGGCAATCAGCATTCGGCAATCGTCAATCAGACGGGCATCTGCTCCGTGACCTTCTCCGTCATAAAGGACTCGATCACGTCGCCCACCTTGACGTCACTGAAGTTCTCGAGCGCGATGCCGCAGTCCATTCCGGAGCGGACTTCGGCGACGTCTTCTTTGAAGCGGCGCAGCGAGCGCACACGCCCCTCGTAGATGACGGCGTTGTCGCGCAGCAGCCGGACGCGCGCGTCGCGCGTGAATTTGCCGTCTTGCACGTGGCATCCGGCCACCGTACCCACCTTCGAGATGCGGAAAGTGTCCCGGACTTCGGCGTGCCCGAGCACCGTTTCCTTGACGGTGACGGCCAGCAGGCCCTGCATGGCCTTCTTGATCTCGTCGGTGACGTCGTAGATGATGGTGTGCAGGCGGATGTCGACCTTTTCCAGCTGAGCTAGCTCTGTAGCCTTGCGTTCCGGGCGCACGCTGAATCCCACGATCACCGCGTTGGAGGCGGACGCCAGCAGCACGTCGCCCTCGGTAATAGCGCCCACCCCGGCGTGGATCACCTTGATTTTCACGCGCTCGTTGCTCAGCTTGTTCAAGGTCTCGACCAGCGCTTCCACGGAACCTTGCACGTCGCCCTTGATGATCAGGGGCAATTCCTTTACTTCGCCGGCTGCCAACTGCTCGTGCAGTTGCTCCAGCGTCAGGCGGGCGGACTTGGCGAGCGCCGCCTCGCGCTGCTTGGCAAGCCGGTGAATCGAAATCTGGCGCGCCTTGATCGTATCCTCGATGACGTAGAGGCGGTCGCCCACCTGGGGCACGTCCTCGAGCCCGAGGATCTCCACCGGAGTCGAAGGCCCGGCGTCGCCCACCGGTTGGGCGTGATCGTCCAGCATCGCCCGCACCTTCCCGTAGATGGCGCCGACAATGAACGCGTCACCGACGTTCAAGGTCCCACCCTGCACCAAAAGCGTGGCCACTGGGCCGCGGCCGCGATCCAGGCGGCTTTCGAGCACGGTCCCGGTTGCAGGCTTATTGGGATTCGCCTTCAGACCCTGCAGGTCCGCGACGAGCAGGATCATTTCCAGCAGCACGTCGAGGTTCTGGCGCTGCTTGGCGGAAACCTTCACCGTGACCGTATTGCCGCCCCATTCTTCGGCCATCAGGTCCTGATCGGCAAGCTGCTTCATCACGCGATCGGGTTGGGCGTCGGCCTTGTCGATCTTATTGATGGCCACCACGATCGGAACCTTGGCGGCCCGGGCGTGATTGATCGCCTCGAGCGTCTGCGGCATCACGCCGTCGTCAGCGGCGACCACCAACACCACGATGTCGGTCACCTTGGCGCCGCGCGCGCGCATCAAGGTGAACGCCTCGTGGCCGGGCGTATCAAGAAAGACGACCTGGCGTCCATTCACCTGGACACTGTAGGCGCCGATATGCTGCGTAATTCCGCCCGCTTCCTGCGCGGTAACGTTGGTCTGGCGGATCGCGTCCAGCAGGGACGTCTTGCCGTGATCGACGTGTCCCATCACGGTCACGACCGGCGCGCGCGGCTTCAT
>JASHQD010000438.1 GCA_030037755.1 Terriglobia bacterium | reverse complement strand
TGACGGTGAACGGATACCCCACTTGGGCCTGGAAAATACCGAGCACCTCCCAGCCATTCGTGAGCCGTTTGGGAAGAGCCGAAATGCGGCCGAAAGGCACGTCGTATTCAAAGTTGGCAACAAAGCGCTGCAGCACGTTGTAAGCTGCCGGCGAATACTCGCACTTGATGCAGTTCGGATTCTGCGGGTTTGTCGCGCCCGTATTCCACACCGAATCGGCATCGGTCATGTCCTTGCCCCAGGTGTAATTGGCCTGGAACTGCAGCCCGTGAGACCGGGAGATCTTGCGCGCCTGCAATTGCAGCGCATTGTAGGAGGAGTAGCCGCCGTTGTAGAAGATCTGAAGTTCGCCAAGACCGGGAGTGACGTTGCTGTAGGGAGTGTACTGAGACTCGGCGCCGCTGTACCCATTGGGATAAGCCGAGTTGTAGAGGCTGACGCCGTTGTTCGCCACATACGAAGCCGACACAGCGATGCCGCCCCTGAGCTCGTGCTCGAGGGTGATGTTGCCGTTGATGGTGTAGCCGTTTCTCATCCGGTCCGACGGATCGTCCACGTACAGCGGGCCAAGGATGGCTGCATACGGGGCGTAGTTGATTGGAGTGTTCGCTGGAATCGTCTTGGTATTTCCATTGGCCGCGATGGGCTGCCCGGTGATACTCGTCAGCACGGGAAGTGCGACCGGGCTCGGAGCGAGAGAATAGGGCGCGTTGAGCAGATAGTTTTCGGCAGCGAGAGGGAAATTCACCAGCGCCTGGTCGGGATAAACAGTCGGAATCATGTTCGTGAAGATTCCGAAGCCGCCGCGCAGTGTGGTGCTGTGACCGAGATCAGCCGCCAGGCCAAAGCGGGGTCCGAAATCGCCGGCCAGACGGTCCGGTTGCCACAGCGGGTTGGGGTTCACCACAAAGCGCCCGTAATTGGCGCCAAAGTCGACGGGGCCGGCCAAGCGGTCGGCCACTTCCCACGGCACGGAGGTGTATTCGTAGCGCAAGCCGAGGTTCAGGGTCAGCCGGCGCGTGACTTTGAAGTCGTCCTGCGCGAACGCAGCCATGGTCCAGCGGCGCAGCCCCCACCACACGCCGCCGCCGCCTGCTCCGGCCGGTCCAAAGCCCGGAACGGTTGTGGCGCGCTCATAGGAATAGTCAGCGCCTTCCATCATGCTGATGAGGCCACTGGGGCTGGTACAGAAGGTAGCGCCCGCCGCACAGTACTCGGTAAAGGTCGAGCCAGGCGCCAGGGACGGACCTCCATTGGTCGAGGGAATATCCTCGGGCAAGGCTGTGCCCGGACTGAAGGTGTAGACGCCGCTGGGTCCTGTTCCCGTGACTCCCGTGCCGTTATCCCATTCGCGCCGAAACTCGCCGCCGAAGGTGAAGGAATGACGGCCCGTGGTCCACTGCAGGTTCTCCAGAGGATCAAAGACCGTGGTCACATACTTGGTCTCGAACGAGTCAGGCCCATAATTTGACAGGCTTCCATCGGAGAAACTGGTGTAAGTGGTGGTGTACTCGGCCGGCGTTTCCGGCACGCCCTCGATGCCGCGGTTCAAGGTGAAGGTGAAGTTGTTTACCAGTGTTGGCGAAAAGACGTGGGTCTCGCTCAACGCAAAATTCCTGGCGTCGCCAATGTTACTGCTGGAAAAGTTGGAACCGGCCTGCTCAGCAGCCCAGGCGTCGGTGTCCCTGAGAATCTGGTTGGCGTAAGAGGCGCGCGCGAAGAAGGTGTCCTTGTCGGAGAAGTGATGGTCCACCCGCGCCGACCACTGATCGTCGTTCGTAGGCTGCGACAATTCGTAGTTGTAGGTGTTGACGCCGTAAATCCCGCCCGGTTCATTCGGCATTGGATATTGGCTGAGTACCTGGGCGGCCACAGGGTTGAGGGGCACCTGGAGATCATCCGGCTGCCCGTTGGGGCCGGCGATCGTCACGGCGCCGGTTCTCTCGGCCGCGGTCGGAACCACGGCGTTGTTGGGTTCGCCGAGCCGCTGGCGCAGGCCTGCGTATTGCACGAAGAAAAATGTCTTGTCCTTCTTGATCGGTCCGCCAAATGTTCCGCCGAATTCATTCCTCTTGAACGGCGGCACGGCCGTGCCCGGGATTTCTTGCCCCGAAGTGTTCGTCTGGTTGACGGCAAAGAAGTTGCGCGCGTCGAAAGCGCTGTTGCGGACGAACTCGAACAGGCTGCCGTGAAACTGGTTGCCGCCCGACTTGCTTACGATCTGCGTGATGGTGCCGGCGCCCTGCCCGTACTGCGCGGAGTAGTTATTTTGCTGGACCTTGAACTCCGCAATGGCGTCGAGATTGAAATTCGTGAACTGCAGCGTACCCATCTCCGCATCGCTCGTGTCGGCGCCGTCCAAGGTTCCCACCGCGGTCTCGCCGCGATTGCCGTTACCGACCAGTTCGTTACTCATCCAGCCCATGCCGCCCGTGCTCGGCACCACGCCCGGCTGCATCGTCATCAAGCCCTCGATGTTCCGGCCGTTCAGAGGCAGGTTCTCCACCTGCTCGCTCGAGACCACGTTCGCAAGGGTGGCATTCGTCGTGTTGATCAGGGGCGGAGCCGCGCTGACCTCGACCGTGGACGTAACGCCTCCGACGGAAAGCGTGAAGTTGAGCTCACGCTGCTGGCTGACGTCGAGGGTGACATTGATCGCTTGCCCCAGCGTAAAGCCCTTGGCCTCCGCGGTCACGGTGTAGGTGCCCACCGGGAGACGGGGAAGGGTATAAGTGCCAGCGCTTGTCGAGAGAGTGGCCTGCGGCACGCCCGTCGCAACGTTCGTCGCGGTGACCGTGGCGCCTGGGACCACGGCTCCACTCGGGTCCGTAATGATGCCTGTGATTTCCCCGACGGCCTGCGCGTGCAGGAGGGGCGACGTGAAGCACGTCAAAAGGAATATGTATCCAGCGAGTGCGAAGAATCTCAGCTTCATGGGTCCTCCAACCTGGAGTTCCCAACGTCCGACGCAATAAGCAAGCCCAAAGTCGAGCGAGCCAAGAAAACAGAGGGTCACTTACTCATAACCCGTTCGCGGCCAGACTGTCAACTCTCTTGTTCATGTCATCATGCTGAATCCGGGCCGAGCCGCTCGCGGCCTGGGAGACGGTGACGCGGTGACAAGGGTCGCTTCCACTCGGACCTGCCCGCTGGCCGGAGACTCCCTGGAATGGCAGGGATCGTCATGCACCTTGTGTTCTGTCGCACCGGGCAGGCCATGCTATCATCTAATTGAATTGACTGTGGGGGCGTACCGGTTTCGACGGAAGCCCTTTGTGCTTGGAAGGCATGCCGGGGGTCCACACCACCCGTGATCGGCGTGGAACATACAACTGCCAACACGCAGTTTGCTCTCGCTGCCTAATCTTAGGTAGCGACGTTTCCTCCGCGCGGCCCGCCGCGCGGAACGAAATGTCATTTAAGCGGGCTGGTCCGGAGCTTCCCGCCTGAAAGCTTTGGACGAGACTCTCGCGCAAGCGAGGGGATCAGGCTAGCTGACGGTTCGTTGTTGCCC
>JASHQD010000437.1 GCA_030037755.1 Terriglobia bacterium | reverse complement strand
TACTGCCTACGACCTTGACGTGCTGCCTCGGCGCGATCGAGACGCCTTCGGTGAAGCCGAGCGATGTGGCGAAGGCCGCGGTATCCTCGGCCGTTATCAGGACGCCGCCTCGTTTCACGAAGTCCTGCAGGCGGATGACGCCCTCCCAGCCGAGTCCGGGACGCATGTCGTCGGTGGAATCGATCTTCCCGAGGTTGGGCGTCTCGGCAGTTGTTTTCCAAGGCAGCGGATTACCCCAATCGGTCGGCATGCCTCTGACGATGGTCAGGGGATCGCCGCCGAAGCCAAGAGGTGCGAACAGGATGACGTCGTATTTCGCGTTCAAGTCACCGATTTCGGTGGCAGCCGCCGTGCTGATGTAATCGTAAGGGATGCCGAGTGAGTCGAGCGCCTGTCGCCACCATCCGTCGAGTTGGGTGCTAAGCCAGGTGTGCATCAGCGCCACGCGGGCGGCGCGCACCGCATGTGTCTTCACTGACGGTGCCGCGTCGAGCGCGTAAGCCTTCAGATCCAAATCTCCCGTGGCACGGTCGAGATCCGCCGCTCTCACGTTCTGGATGATGAATGTGCCGCGGCTAAACTTGTGTCCAGCCGCCTCAAAGTCATTCTCGGCGGCGTCGATGCTGGCATCTTTCATCCGGTAGCGAAGAACGGCGAGCCCCGTTTCGGCGTGATTGTCGATGGCGAAGATCGATCCGGCCCCCGCAGCGCTTCCAGCTGTTTTCAGATCGCTGACGCGCTCCATCTGTGCGTCGAGCACCTTGAGGTCAGTCACCCGCACCACCTGCACGTTGAAGAGCTCGCCGAAGGTCCAACCCGTATCGTCGTAGGGCGACTTCTGGGGATCGTCAGGACTCCAGTACTGGTAATCGAGCAGCGCGTCGGCAATCCGCGAGTAGGGCTGATCCATGCGCACGATGTAGCTTCCGGCCGGGAATTGACGTGTGGTTGGGGCGGGAGGCTGCTTTCCTTCCTTCTCCTTGCCGCCTGGCGCACTTTCGCTTCCCCCTGCCTGGCTCGAAGCGGTCTGGCTTGACGCCGCATCCGTCCCTCCGGCAGGCGATTGTGCCGATCCGGGATGCTTGGCCGTCTTGGCAGCCGGCAATGTCACGGTAAACGCCGCCGTAGCGCGCGAAATCTCGCAACCTTGCTTTTCCAGCACCCGCAGCAGATCGCGCTGGGACGCGGAGCGCGGATCGTCGGCCGGGAAAACGTAGGCCGCCGGACCCTCTTCGTGCGGCTTGGTGATTGACCGCTTAGCCTTCAAGTAGAAGTTCTTGAGGAATAGCTCGCGGTTCTCCGAGAAGTAGTGCAGCGACGTTAACAAGCCGGTCTCTTCGTAGTTGTTATTGTCGCGCTGCGACCAGAGCACTTTCGGCAGCGGCGGATCCTGCTTGTACCAGGTGCGTGCATACTCGCCGGGCTCCAGCGTGCGTTCTTCGGTGTCGGCGCCGCCGTTGCCGAAGGTCTCATACAACCGGCTGACGCCGTTGTGCATGGCAGCGATGAACATCAGGTACCCGGGCGACCAGGTATCGAAATCGCCGTGAGTGAAAACGCCCGGCATACCGAACCCGGTCATGTCGGCCACGTTGCGCCAGCCCATCATCTCCCATTCGTTGGTCAAGATGGGATCGACCCAGGCATTGAAGGGACCATCGCCGGCGGTGTTGTCATAGAGATAAGGCACGGACTCGTGCAGATCGTGCAGCACCTGGGCCTTCCAGCCCACGAACGTGTTCAGCACGTTCTCGGTAAGCTTCAGCGTCACAGCCATGGCATCCCGATTGTTGTCGTGGGCCACGTAGTGGCCCCAGTACACCAGGTGGGGATAAAACTCCTTGGGGTGTGCCAAGTGCCAGCGGTACAAGTCGACCATGCGATCGCGGCCGTCCACCTCGACAATCGGAGTCATGAGCGTGATCACATGGTTGCGGATCTCCTCGATGTAAGGGCTCTCGTCCACAGCCAGGCGATAGGCCAGCTCCATTAACGCCGTGGGCGCTCCGGTCTCAGTGGAATGTATGGTCCCGGTGATGTAATAGACGGGAACCGACGCATTCACCAGGCGGTCGGCTTCGGCATCGTCCATCTGAATCAGTCGCGGATCGGTCAGGCGGGCCAGGCGCTGCCGATTGTCATCAAGGTCCTGCAGATTCCGCTCCGAAGAGACTGCCACCGCGATCATCTCGCGACCCTCCTCGGTCCGCCCGATCGAGAACACTTTTACGCGCGGACTGGCCTTCTCCAGCATGCGCATGTATTGGTATACCTGCCGGGAATAAGGCAGGATTCCCGGCGCGCCCGCGATGTCGCCCAGTACGGCTTTCGGCGTGGGAACGGAGGCAGAAGCCGGCAGATAGTCCACCAGCGGTGACGTGAAATAAGGCTCGGTTGTATAGTCCCGGATCTTCTTCGTGTACTCGTCGTCCACCGGCTGCTTTGGGTCGCGCCCCGGCACGTCGCTTGCGTTCGCTGCCCGCAAGGTAGGGGCGCCGAACACGACCCAGCAACCAAGAAGCACTCCCGCGGCGGCGATCCTAGCCCCCAAGCAAAGATTCCTCGACATCCCAAGCCTCCAACTTGATGTGATCTGGCCAGCGCCAAGTCTTATCACGGACCGCGGAGCAAGACAATCGGGAGGGTCACCCCGGACGAAGTTCTTGCTGCCTGACCAGCCTCTCCTGTTCCTTTCTACGCAGCACCGTTGACATTCTCTTCGACATTGACAGTGCCGGTGCGATGTGATAAACAACTCCCTCATTTACTGCGGATATTTAACGGCGCGGGAATGGGTAGCCCCCGCAAGACCCGCAGATCGATCCCAGATCACCAGACACAGCGAAGGGTGTCTTCTCCTGTGCTGCGGCCTTCGAGATTCGTGAGCAACTGGCTGCGCGAGCGGTTCGGATTTAGAGCCGTGAGCCTGCATGCGGGCGCGCGTCTGAAGCGCTCGTCGGCAGCGGTTTCTCATTGGTTTCACAGATTTGCTTTTTGGGCGCCGCAGCGAAGCTGAACGCAGCGGGTCAGAGGGGGGAAATGCGCACGCCTTCGAGATGGGCTCCTGGCGCTGTGCTGGTCTTATCGGTCTTGGGCGCTCTGATGCGGGGCCAAGGAGGTCCGGCGTCCGGTTCAGTCGCATCGCCAATCCACAGCGACGAGGTTACCTGGGCGGCCGCATCCTTGGAGGAGAACCCGGCGTTCAAGGACTTTTCAGACGATGACGGAACCACGCCCGACATCAACTCAGCGAGTCAGCTTATCGCTCTTGGCATCGCAGCGGATCGCGTGACTCGCGACCTGCCTCAGGCCTGGGCGGACGCGCTCACGACTGAGGACAAGCGAGCCTCGGAATACGGCCCCGGCAATCTTCCAGATGGGACCTGCTCCGGCGCCGCGCCCTATCCGTGCGCCCTTACCAATCTCAGCAGTCCGGCTTTCGTGGTGCCCAGCGTGGGCGGATTGCTGGGCGCCAACACGATTTACGTGGACAATTTCAGCGGTGCCCTTGGCGTTCGGATCACGGACTATCACACCCTGGGCAGTTCCCCGGTCCAGCCGAGCTATCAAATTGATCCGGGTGGCAGCGCCGCGATCAATTTCATGGACGTCTCCGATACGTATTTCTACGTTTCCGACACCGGGTCAGAGATCGAGCCCTTCACCTGGAATCCCGCCACCATGCAAGCGACAAGGATGTACGTGTCAGACTTTCCGAACACCAACGGAATGCGGATCAACTATTGTTCGGCCGGGCCGGAATTCAGCTACACGACCCCTGGTTTGATGTACTGCCCGGAGACGGCGGTCCACACCTCGCACCATCTGGATCTCTATAGCTACGACTTTACAAGCCCCACGCCGCCGCCCGAAACCCTGGTAGGCGATCTGGGAGCGATCCCGGCGTGCGCTCCTTCGGGCGTGACTTATGACGGATTTGTCCAGTGGATGGACCCGTTCACGGTGAGCGCCGACGACCAGACCTTCGCGATCGCCCTATCGCTGACGGGCGGGCAAGGCACCGGGGGCTATGTAGCCGCCTGGAACAGGAATGGAAGCTGTCACTGGTGGAACACCGTCACCGGCACGACCGATGCGGGCAGCGTCACCGGGGTCACCGACGAGTTTTATCTTCACAATGCCCGGCTGAGCCTCGACGGCAATTGGGTCACGGTGAGCCGCGCGGGTTGCATTTCGACCTGTAAGAATCACACCGTTTATTCCTGGCAGATCGGCACGACCAACGTCACCGCGAGCGTGGTGCAGAACTCAGGCCATTGGACGGTCGGCTACAACCACGTGGTCGACGATTCGACCTCGCCCCACCAGCAAAGCGTGCAGCTTGCCCCGGTGTCGTCGCCGGGATCGAACCTCTGTCTCGCGGACTGCGGCGCGGCTAATCCGCCCCAGTACGCCGATTGGGACACGCACTTCAGCTGGCAAAATGCCAATCCCGAAGACTCCAATCTAATCATGGGCAGTTCCTTCACTCTTGGTGTCGAGGTTCCGACCCAGGCGTGGAACAATGAACTTATGGGCTACGACGCTGGTGGCTCCGGCACCGTATGGCGTTTCGGGCGCAACTACATTACCGCCAACCCGTCGGCGACTTTGGCCGCGGAGCAGGGCATCGGGTCGGTAAGTGCTGACGGCAATTGGTTCGCCTTCGCATCCGATTGGAATTGCCAGTTGGGTTCAAACACCGGCGGAGCCACAGGAACGACATCCCCTTACAATTGCCGCGCTGACGTCTTCATGTTGAGTCTGACCGGTACAGGAGGCACTCCAGTTGTCAGTCTCTCGCCGACCAGTCTGAGCTTTGGCAACGAGAATGTGGGCTCGACAAGCCAGCCGCAAACGGTGACCCTCAACAACACGGTGAACGCCGCCCTGAGCATCTCCAGTGTGACCATCGGCCCGGACTACACACAAACGAACAACTGCGGCAACACGGTGCCGGCCGGCGGAAGCTGCAGTTTCAGCCTGAGCTTT
>JASHQD010000436.1 GCA_030037755.1 Terriglobia bacterium | reverse complement strand
CGTTGGAACGGCACTTCGATCAAGACAACCTATGTCAGCCCCGAGCAGGTCACGGCTCAAATCGATTCGGATCTGATCGAAACGGCCGCTACCATTTCGGTAACCGTTGTGAATCCTGCGCCAGGGGGTGGGACTTCCAACGTGTCCTTCCTTCAGGTAACGCCGCCCAGCACCGCTGCCGGTTTCAGCGGATCGAGCGTTACTGTAGGGTCCATGCCGATGGCGGCCATGGCCGCGGACCTTCGAGGCGACGGGAATCAGGATCTGGTTGTGGCCAACGAGGAGGACAATACGATTTCTGTTCTCCTTGGCAACGGAAACGGAACCTTCCAGACGCAGGCGACGTATGACACGGGCGTCGGACCCGAGGGCATCATTGTGGGCGATTTCAATGCGGACGGCAAGCCCGACCTCGCGATCACAAACTATATTGCTGACACGGTCTCCATACTGCTCGGGAACGGAGACGGCACCTTTCAGACCCACGTCGACTATGCCACGGGTATAGAACCGCTGGGAGTGGTGACCGCCGATTTCAACGGCGACGGTGCCTTGGACCTGGCGGTATCGAACCAGCTTTCGGATACGATCTCGATTCTGCTGGGAAACGGCGACGGGACGTTCCAGACCCATGTGGACTACTACGTCGGAGGATCGCCTGCAGGCCTGGTAACTGCGGATTTCAACGTCGACGATATCCTGGATCTCGCGGTAGCGAATTTCGACACAAACACGATTTCCGTGCTGAGCGGAAACGGGAACGGAACATTCGGACCGGCGACTGATTACGCCACCGCCACGGGACCGATCGGCCTTGTGGCGGCGGATTTCAACGGTGACGGTCTCCCGGACCTCGTCGTGGCGGAACTCCTCACGTCCCAGGTCTCATTTCTTCCGGGTGAAGGCAAAAGCGGCTTCGGTCACCGCGTGGACTACAACACAGGGTCGTACCCTGAGTGGGTCGTTACCGGCGACTTCAACGGGGACGGCATTTTGGACCTTGCTCTTCCGACCGACGACTCTCTGGGAAGCGTGTCCGTTCTGCTGGGCAAGGGAAGCGGCACGTTTCAACCGTTTGTAGATTTCCCCACGGGCTTGCTCCCGGTGAGCATCACTGCGGCTGACTTCAACAACGACGGACGGCTCGACGTCGCCACCGCCGACGAAGACGGCAACACCGCGACGCCGCTTCTCGAGACCACCGCCGTGCTCTCGCCCGGCAACATGGTTTTCTCCAGCCAGACTTTGGGTACAACCAGCAGCCCGCAGAACGTCACCCTCACCAATGTCGGGAGTGAGGCGCTAAGCATCTCGAGCATCAGCACGACGGCGCAATGGGGTCAGACGAATAATTGCGGCAACTCGCTGGCGGCCTCGACGAGTTGTACCATCAGCGTAACTTTTACCCCGACGTTGCCGGGAACTTTGAACGGAACGCTGAGTGTCAGCGACGGCGCCGCGGGCAGCCCGCAGGTGACCGCTCTGACGGGGACTGGAACGGGTCCGCTGGTCTCCATCAGCCCAAGCTCTCTGAACTTTGGGAATGTCAACGTCGGCTCCGTGAGCTCTTGGCAAGTTGTGACCATCAGCAACACCGGAAACGCGACACTGAACATCACCTCCATCACCGCAAGCAGCGAGTTCGGTGTGTACAGCTACTGCCCCTCCACCGTTCCGGCGGGGCACGAGTGTACGGTCAGCGTCTCTTTTCAGCCCACGTCAAGCGGCACGCAGACGGGACTGCTAAGCGTGGTGGACAATGCGATCGGCAGCCCGCAGACGGTCAGTCTTACCGGTGTGGGACTTGCTCCTCTGGTCAGCTTGACTCCCACCAGCCTCACATTCGCCACCCAGCTCGTGAATACGGTGAGTGCGTCGCAACCCGTCACCTTAATGAACACGGGCACAGCTTCTCTCACGATCAACAATATCGTCAGCGGAGCGAACTTTGGGCAGACGAACAACTGTGGAAGCAGTGTAAGTCCAGGCGCCAGTTGCACGATCAACGTTACCTTTTCACCCCTCACAAGCGGCGTGCATACGGGATCGGTTGCTGTGTACGACAATGCCGCGGGCAGCCCGCAGAAAGTCACTTGCACCGGCACGGGCACCGTAGTGGAATTGGTTCCATCCAGCCTCAACTTCGGCACGATCAAGGTTGGCAAGACCAGCCCGCCAAAGACCGTGATCTTGACCAATACCGGGACGGGTTCGTTGTACATAACCTCTGTTGCAATCAGCGGTAATAACGCATCCGATTTTGCGCAAACCAATACGTGTGGCAAACTGCTTGGAGCCGGAGCCAGTTGTGAGTTGACAGTGAAATTCAGTCCACTCGTTCAGGGCTCGCTTACTGCCTCGCTGTCAATTTCTGACAGCGGCGGCGGCAGTCCGCAAACCGTGCCACTTTCGGGCACGGGAGATTAAGCCTGTTTATTGAGAATCTATCGATAACTACAGAAGCATCAGAATATTACTCCGCAGTACCATATTCGTTTTACCGATTCGTCACTAGCCGTTCTCCATAAGACCCGGTCGTCTCGTCTCGTAGTTTCCAAAAAGTTACGCCGATTTTCGAAAAACGATTTGAACCGGCCCTAAACGGCTGATTCATCGAGTGGTGCTCCCACTCCCGTCTTTGGCACAGCGCATGCTCTCGGGTGACCGCGATAGCGTGTGGGGCCACACGGGAGAATCTTGTGAGAAGTTCGAAACCGCGGTACCTCAGGGTCCTTATCCTGTCTGTAGTGGCTTGCGCATGGCTGGCGGCACCCGCCAGCGCCCAGAACAGCCCTGTGCCCCACGTCAACTTGCCTTTGATACCTACCAGTGTCAGCCCCGGCGGACCGGCCTTCACTTTGACCGTCAATGGCGACGGGTTCGTCTCCGCATCGACGGTCTACTGGAACGGCAGCGCCCGTACCACCACGTTTGTGAGCAGTATCCAGCTGAAGGCGGCCATCAACGCGTCGGACGTGTCCGGCAACGGCACCGCTTCAGTCATGGTGGAGAATCCATCCCCGGGTGGCGGTTGTTCCAATGTGGCTTTCTTTGAGGTCACAAACCCGATCGGCACCGTTTCGTTAAGCGGCGCCAGTTCGAGTGTGGGCAACAGCCCCGCGGCGATCGTCACGGCCGATTTTAACGGCGACGGTATTCAGGATCTTGCGGTCGCAAACGAGACCGACAACACGGTCTCCATTCTGGTCGGACTCGGCAACGGCACGTTCCAACCTCAGGTTGCCTACGCCACAGGATACGGTCCGGCCGATGTCGCCGTGGGAGACTTCAATCACGACGGGTATCTCGATCTTGCGGTCGTGAATTCCGGAGAGAATTCTTCCGGGCAACTTGCCAATTCGGTTTCCATCCTGCTCGGCAACGGCGACGGCACGTTCCAGAATCACGTCGATTACCCGACCGGCCAGGTTCCGATCTCGGTGGCCGTAAGCGACTTCAATCGCGACGGCAATCTCGACCTCGCGGTTGTGGACCAGTATGACGACGCCGTTTCCATTTTGCTGGGCAACGGTGACGGTACGTTCCAGCCGGAGATCGAGTACGGCGTCGGCGCCCAACCCATGCAGGTCGTGGTCTCGGACTTCAATAGCGACGGAATCCTCGATCTGGCCACGGCGAACTTTGTGTCTCACACCGTATCGATCCTGCTCGGCAACGGCGACGGTACCTTCCAGGCGGCTTCCGACTACACCGCCACCCAGGACCCGTCCTCATTGGTGGCGGCCGACTTCAATGGCGATGGAATTCCCGATGTCGCGGTGGCGGAGTTCGGATCGACCGCTGTCGCGGTGCTGCTGGGCAACGGCGACGGTACGCTGCAGAATCAGGTTCGCTACACCACGGGCACGTATCCGGAAGCGGTCGTCACCGGCGACTTCAATGGCGACGGCATCCTGGACCTTGCGCTGGCCACGGACAACGGCATGGGCAGCGTCTCGGTTCTGCTGGGCAACGGAAATGGGACGTTCCAGTCATCTCTCAACTTTCCCTCCGGCTTGTTGCCGGTCTCCCTGGCCGCCGCAGATTTCACGGGCGACGGCTCGCTGGATGTTGCGACCGCAGACGTAAACTCCAATGCCGCCTTCGTGCTGCTGGGCAGCGCGTTGGTCTACGCGCCCACCGCAATCAGTTTCGGCAGCGTCAATCTGGGCGTCGCCAGCAGCCCACAAACCGTCACTCTGACGAACCTCGGTGCCAGCGCTGTGACCATCTCCAGCATTGCCACCAGCGCGCCGTTTAGCGAGACAAACACCTGCGGCAGCTCTCTCGCCGCGGGCGCGAACTGCACTGTGAGCGTGACCTTTACACCGACCGTATCGGGCACGGCCTCCGGGGCGCTCACGATCGCCGACAGCGCCGAAGGCAGCCCGCAAAGCGTCGCCTTGAACGGCAGCGGCAACGGCGCCACCGTGAGCTTCAGCCCTTCGAGTCTCAATTTTGGAAGCCAGACCGTCAACACGACCTCAGCGGCCCAGACGGTCACCATGACGAACACGGGCAACGCCACCCTGACCATCACCAGCATTACCGCCAGCTCGCAATACTCGATCGCCAGCAGTACTTGCTCGACAACACTGGCGCCCGCTGCAAACTGCTCGTTCAACGTCAACTTCGCTCCCACGCAAACCGGCACTGTCGGTGGCAGTGTTACGGTGGTGGACAGTGGCTATCCGAACCCCCAGACCGTATCTCTGACCGGTGTCGGAAACCAGGGCACTGTTCTGCTCAACCCAACCAGCTTGACGTTTGGCGTTCAATTGCTGAATACGTCGAGCGCGCCCCAGATTGTAACCCTGACGAATACGGGCACGGCGCCTCTCACCATCAGTTCCATCAGCAATCTGACCAGCTTCACCCAGACCAATACATGCGGAACCTCGGTCGCAGCGGGTGCGAGCTGTACGATCACGGTGACCTTCAAGCCGGCGAACGTCAACGCACTGAGCGGAACAATCAACATTTACGATAATGCCCCCAATAGCCCGCAGACGATCAGCGTCTCGGGCACGGGCACCCAGATCAGCGTCAATCCCACAACGCTGAACTTTGGCACGGTGAACCTGGGGACGACCAGTTCGGCCATGACCGTGAGCCTTTCCAACGTAGGGACGAACTCGGTGACCATCTCCTCGGCCCAATTTGGCGGCACGAACCCGACCGACTTCGCGCAGACGAACAACTGCGGCTCGAGCCTGGCTGGTGGAGCGACCTGCGTCTATGACGTCACTTTTACTCCTGGAGGCATAGGGACGCGCAGCGCGACGCTTTCGATTTCCGATACCGGCGGCGCGAGTCCGCAGGTCATAAGCCTGTCCGGAACGGGGGGGAGCCAGAGTAACGGTCCGGCCGTGAGCTTCAGCCCCACCGGCCTCAATTTCGGTAACCAGAATTACAAGACCAAATCTCCCGTCAGCAAGGTGACGCTGACGAATACGGGTAGTGCAGCGCTGACGATTTCAACGATTGCAACAACGGGCGATTACACTCAGACGAACACGTGCCCGTCCTCGTTGTCGGCAGGCGCCAACTGCACGATTTCGGTCACCTTCACGCCAACGGTGGTGGGAGCGGACAACAGCACTCTCACCGTGACCGACAACGCACCCGACAGCCCGCAGAGTGTGCCGCTGACCGGCACCGGCGTGGGTTCAGGCGCAAGCGTTACTCCGGCAAGCATGACCTTTGCTGTCCAGGTCATCGGGACCACGAGCCCGGCTCAAACGGCGACTCTGACCAACACCGGCAATGCCTCACTCACAATTACCAGCATCACTGCTCCTGCCGACTATGGGGAGACGAACACCTGCGGCTCGAGCCTGGCAGCCGGATCGAGTTGCACGATCAACGTGACGTTTGTTCCCGCGAAGAGCGGCACGCTGAGCGGCAACGTGACGATCACCGACAACGCGGCAGGAAGCGCCACGCAGAAGATCGCGGTCTCCGGCACCGGGACGGCGATGTATGTGAATCCGGCCAGCCTGAATTTCGGAACCGTCAACCTGGGCGCGACAAGTGCCGCGCAGGTTGTCTCCGTAACCAACGAAAGCTCAAGCTCGGTGTCGATTACCTCTGTCACCATAACCGGAACCAACAGCGGCGATTTCGCCAAGACCGACGGTTGCGGGTCGACTTTGGGGGCAGGCGCGACATGCACAATCAGCGTGACCTTCACCCCGGGCGGCGCCGGCAGCCGCACCGCAACGCTCAACGTCAATGACAACGGCGGCGCCAGCCCGCAGACCGTGGCCCTCTCGGGCACGGGTAATTCGAGCGGTACGGGTCCGCAAATCACGCTGAGCCCGACGAGCTTGAGCTTCGGAAATCAGAACTACAAAACCGCATCGAAGTCGCAGACCGTGACCATCTACAGCACGGGTACGACAGCGCTGACCATTACCAGCGTGACGACGTCGAGCACGAACTTCAGCGTGACCAGCAACAACTGCCCATCGTCGGTCAATCCGGGCTCGAATTGCAGCGTCACCGTCGATTTCGATCCGCAGAGCGTGGGTGCGCTCACCGGCGTCTTGGACGTGACCGACAACGCTCCCGCCAGCCCGCAGACGGTCGCGCTATCGGGCACCGGTCTTGGATCTGTACCGGCTCTGAGTCCCGCAAGTCTGACGTTCGCCTTACAGGTGGTGGGAACTTCAAGTGCGTCTCAGCCGGTGACCCTGAGCAACAGCGGGAATGCGAGTCTGACGATCAACAGCATTTCGATCGCCTCAGGCTACAGCCAGACGAACAACTGCGGATCCAGTGTGGCAGCGGGCGCGAGTTGCACGATCAACGTGACCTTCACGCCCACAAAGTCGGGAGTCACGTCGGGTTCGCTGACCGTGAGCGACACCGGCGCTGGTAATAGTTCGCAGAAAGTGACCCTGAGCGGAACCGGCACTTATGCGAGCTTCTCACCGGCGAGTCTGAACTTCGGGACGGTTAGTGTGGGCCAGTCCAGCACCCAGACCGTGACGATGACCAATGTCAGTACGGTGAATTCGTTCAGCATCACGTCGATGTCTTTCACGGGGAACAACCCCGGCGATTTCTCCGAGACCAACAACTGCGGTAAGTCGCTCGCGGCGAGTGCAAGCTGCTCGATCACGGTGACGTTCACACCCCAGGCGACGGGATCGCTCTCGGCATCGCTCTCGGTTGCGGACGGCGCCGGCGGGAGCCCGCAGACAGTCGCGGTTTCGGGAACAGGAGAGTAGGCAGAAACGGGATTGCATCGCAGGTCGGCAGACCTGGCCCCGCCTCCTGCGAGGCAGTAGGGCGGCCGCGGCGTTAACGCGTCGCGGTCGCTCTTAAGAAGTCGCGAATCTTCGCGAAATCCTCGCGCAGGATTTTCTCCTCGCGTGGATTGCGGAGCACATAGGCGGGATGCACGGTGGCCAGGGCCTTTGCCGTGCCGAAATCGTAGAAGCGGCCCCGAAGTTTCAGTATCCCTTCTTTGAGTCCCAGCACAGTTTTGACCGCCGGAGCGCCCAGACAGCACACCAGCTTTGGCTGAATGGATTCAATCTGCCGAAAAAGGAAGGGCGAGCAAGCCTCCACCTCATCGCGCTCAGGCGTTCGATTCCCGGGCGGACGGCATTTCACCACGTTGCAGATGTAGACCTCTTCACGACGGATGCCAACGGCTTGGAGCATGCGGTTGAGCAGTTGGCCGGCGCGTCCGACGAACGGCAGCCCTTGCTCGTCTTCATCGGCGCCCGGGCCTTCACCCACGAACACCAGCTCCGCGCGTGGATTGCCTTGCCCGAAGACAATGTGCTTGCGCCCACCCGCAAGCTTGCATCGCTGGCATTCACCGAGATCGCTTTGGACGTGTTCCAGCGTTTCGCGCTCTTTCGCGCGGGGCTTCTCCGCCTCGAAGAGATTGAGCGACCGCGCCGCGGTCGGAGGCCGTTGTGCGGGCGCGGCGCTCTGCGTTGCGAGATCCGCCGCCACCGCGGGCTGCACGGGCTCATTTGAAATTGTCCGTTCGCCGGGAATTGTTCCGCTCAATTCGGCCGCGGGCCTCGGTTCAATGAAGAATTCTTCGATCCCCAGTTCCCGGTAGAATTCCAGCCGGGCGGCGATTTCGTTCTTGAGGCTATTCGACATGACGAAGGGTCTTTAAGCCGAATGCACTGCCACACGATTCTTGCGAAGCGCTGCGATCTCGTCGAGCAAGCGCCCCGCGACGTCGAACTTGCTCATGCGTTCCAGCGGAATCGTCCGGCCATCGGGAAAAACGAAGGTCACGATGTTGGTGTCTACATCGAAACCAGCGCCCTCCGCCGTGACGTCGTTCGCAACCACCAGGTCCAGCTGCTTCGCGATCAACTTGGCGCGCGCGTTCTCCAGCAGTCGATCCGTCTCTGCGGCAAAACCCACCACGAGTTGACCGGGCGCGCGGCGCCGGCTCACACCCGCCAGAATATCCTCGGTCGGTTCGAGCTGGAGTGTCCGCGAACCCTCGTTGCGCTTGATCTTGCCAGATTCGACCCGGACCGGCCGAAAATCGGCCACGGCGGCGCTCATGATCACGATGCTTGCATCTTTCAGATTCTCAAAAACCGCCGCCGCCATCTCTTCCGCCGTGCGTACCGGCAGCAGCGTGACGGCGGGCGGATCGAGACGCGTCGGGCCGCTTACCAGAATCACCCGGGCGCCGCGGCGCCGCCCCGCTTCCGCGATGGCGTAGCCCATCTTCCCTGACGACCGATTGCTGAGATAGCGCACCGGATCGATCGGCTCTTCCGTGGGACCTGCCGTAACCAGCACGGTTTCGCCGTTCAGATCGTCCGCCATTCCGAGGACTCCGCACACAGCGTCGAGAATCGATTCCAGCGAAGCCAGGCGGCCCGCGCCGGTCATGCCGCAGGCGAGATATCCTTCTTCGGGTTCCACGATGCGGATCCCGCGCCGGCGCAGCACCTCGAGGTTGTCGCGCGTGGCCGCGTTTTCCCACATGTTTACATTCATCGCGGGAGCAACGACGATGGGCACGCGCGTGGCCAGCACCAGGGTGGTGAGAAAGTCGTCAGCGAGCCCGTGAGCGATCTTGGCGACCACGTCGGCGGTGGCGGGAGCGATCACCAGCGCGTCGATGGACTGGGCGACGGCGATATGTTCGATGGCGCTTTCCAGGTTGGCATCGCCCGCGGACGGCCCGAACAGTCCGGTGATGACTTTGCGCCCGGAGAGGGCGGCGAAGGTCAAGGGCGAAACGAACTCGCGCGCCGCGGCCGTCATCACCACCTGCACTTCGAGCCCGCGTTCCTCGAGCAGGCGCAGCAGTTCAGCCGATTTGTAAGCGGCGATCCCGCCCGTCACTCCCAAGGCTACGCGCATGGCCTACTTCCCGGCAGGCTCGGTTCCGTCCGGGGGCGTTTCCGTCTGCAGGTTCTCGAACGGCACGAGATTGCCCGACACCTCGAGCTGGGCGATCTTGGTGGGCTTCTTGGTCGCCGTCTGGATCAGCGGCCGCGCGCCAGACTGAATCTGGCGGGCGCGCTTTGCGGAAAGCAGAATAAACCGGTACTTGCTGTCAACAGCGGGCGGTACTTCCATCCCTCGTCATCCTCCAAAACCATTTGCGATCTCACGGGCGCAGTCCTGCTGCGCCAGCCGGCGATACCGCGAGCCCACCACAATCGAGCGCAGGGCGCGGACCGCGGATGCTAGAGCGTCGTTCACGATCAAAAAATCGTACTCCGGCCAGTAGTGGATCTCGCGCCGGGCGTCAGCCAGGCGGCGCTCAATTTCCGCCGGCTGGTCCAGGTGCCGCCGCCGCAACCTTCGCTCCAGCTCCCTGAATGAAGGCGGCAGCACGAAGATGCTTGCCGCTTCCCGCAACCGGCGCCGCACTTTGCGATGACCTTGAACGTCGATATCGAGCAGAACGTCGCTGCCCCCGGCCTGCGCGTCGCGAAGCGCCTTCCACGACGTCCCGTAAAGGTGGCCGTGCACCTCGGCCCACTCCACAAATTCTCCGCGCTTCACCATGCCTTCGAATCGCCCGCGCGACACGAAGAAGTATTCCCGGCCCTCACGCTCGCCAGGGCGCGGGCGCCGCGTGGTGTGAGAAACCGAGAAGCGCAGACCGGGCAGGGATCGCAGCAGGTTGGCAACCAGTGTCGTCTTGCCCGCTCCCGAAGGGGCGGAGATCACGATAATGTTCCCCGGCCGGGAACCTGTTTTCAATCGAGTCAATACGCTGCCCGCGTCCCTATTCGATATTTTGAGCCTGTTCCCGGAGTTTTTCAATCTCTGTCTTTATCTCGATCGCCTGGCGCGCGACTTCGGGACCGGCTTCGGGCACATCCGTGGTCTTGGAGAGGATCGTGTTGGCCTCCCGATTCATCTCCTGGAGCAGAAAATCGAGCTTTTTCCCGACCTCGGTCGCTTCGTCGAGCAGGCTGGCGGCCTGCTCCAGGTGGCTGGCGAGGCGCGTAAGCTCCTCGCTGATGTCCGAGCGCGACGCCAGGTAGAGAACTTCCTGGGCCAGTCGTCCGGGTTCGAGTTGCGCTGATCCCGCGGCGGGCTCGAGAAGCTCTTCCAGCCGCTCTTCGAGGCGCCTGCGGTACAAGGCCGGCGCTCGCGAAGCCAGTTCCTGCACGCTGGCCACAAGTGTTTTGATACGCGCCAGGCGGGTCCGGAGGTCGGTTTCCAGCGCCCGGCCTTCCACCGCGCGCATCTCGACGAAATCTGCCAGCGCCTGCCGGACCATGCTCTGGAGCGCAGCGCGAATCCGCTCCAGAGCTTCGGCCGGGAGGTCCTCGCCGGAGCCGACGATCATGCCGGGAATGTGCAGGAGAGCCACCGGATCCGGAGGTGCAATCGTTCCGAAGCGCTGGCGCAGCCCTTCGCAAGCGGCTACGTAGCCTTCAAGCATCTGTTCATTCAACTGCAGGGTGCGCGCTCCCAGGCGATCGAAGCTGATGGTCATCTCGACATGCCCGCGAGCGACCGTTTCCGTCACCAGCCGGCGAAGGTCCTGCTCCAGCGATTCCAGAGCGGTGGGCAGCCGCAACCGCGCGTCAAGAAAGCGATGGTTGGTGCCCTTGAGGCTCACCGAAAGAGAGAACTCCGGCGTCTCATGCCGCCCGCTGCTGTAGCCTGTCATGCTGCGTATCATGGATAAAAGTTAACAGTCAACAGTTGACAGTCCAAAATCGAAACTCGAAAAACGAAATTCGAAAAACGAAACTCGAAACTGGAAACTCGAAAACCTAAACCCGAACGCCGAACCCAAACCCCGAACTCCGAACTCCGAACTCCGAACTCCTCTACACCTATCAATCGGCAATCGTCAATCGCAAATCGGCAATTAATCGGCGTCCACGAACTGCAGATCATGCAGGCGCTGATAAATGCCGCCGTGCGCGATCAGGTCCTCGTGAGTGCCTTCTTCCGAGATTCTGCCCTCATCGACCACCAGAATGCGGTCGGCGCGCCGCACGGTGGACAACCGGTGCGCGATCACCAGCACGGTGCGGCCTTCCATCAGATTCTGCAAGGCGCGCTGCACCAGTAGCTCAGATTCGGTATCGAGCTCGGAGGTCGCCTCGTCAAGGATCAAAATCGGCGGATTTTTGAGGATGGCGCGCGCGATGGCAATCCGCTGGCGCTGGCCGCCCGAGAGACGCTGGCCGCGCTCGCCGATCAGCGTTTCGTAGCCTTCCGGCATGGCGCTGATGAAATCGTGAGCCAGAGCGGCGCGGGCGGCGTCCTCGACCGCCGAGCGCGTCTCCGAAACGCGTCCATAGGCGATGTTGTTGAAAACCGTGTCGTTGAAGAGGATCGTCTCCTGGGTCACGATGCCGATCTGCGCGCGGAGGCTCGCGACGGTGACATCGCGCAGATTGTGCCCGTCCACCAGGATGCGTCCGCCCGTGGGGTCGAAAAATCGTGGAATCAGATTGGCCAGGGTCGTCTTTCCGGCGCCACTGGAGCCGACCAGCGCCACCACGTCGCCGCGGCGAATTCTCAGGTTTACACGTTGCAGCACGGGCTGACCCGGCTCATAGGCAAAATCCACATTGTCGAAAGCAAGCTCGCGGTCGAAGTGCGGCAGAGCGATGGCGTGCGGCTTGTCGGTCATTTCGGAGTGAACATCCAGGTAATCGAAGACCTTCTCCGATGCGCCGATGGCCTGCTGGAAAGCATTGTTCACGCCGGTCAGCCGCTTGACGGGCTCGTACATCTTGATCAGCGCATAGAGAAAACCGACAAAGTCGCCGGCGGTCTTGGCGTGATGCACGATCTCGTTGTGCGCATAAAGCAACAGACCGGCGATGGTGATCGCGCCCAGCGACTCCATCAAAGGCGAGCTGAGCGCGTTGGCGCGGACCCACCGAAGGTTTACTTTGAGCAGGCGCCGGGTGGCGGCACGGAACTTGGCGACCTCGAACAACTCCATCCCGAAGGCCTTCACGATGCGGATTCCGCTGAAGGTCTCCTGCAGGATGTGGTTGAGTTCCGCCATTTTGTCCTGGCTGTATCGGCTGGAAATGCGGATGTAGCGTCCGATGGTGCGCGACGGAAATACCACCAGCGGCACCAACAGCAGCGAAATGAGCGCCAGCCTCCAGTCGTAATAGAACAAAACCGCCAGAAGCCCGATCAAAGTGAAGGTTTCGCGCAGAAAGTCGGCCGCTACCTGAGAAACCGCGCTCTGCACCTTCTCGATATCACTGGTCACGCTCGACATCAGCTTGCCGGTGGGATTGCGCGAGAAGAACGCCATCGACTGGTCGACAATCTTGGTGTAGAGCTGGTTCCGCAGGTCCTTGACGACCGACTGACCCACGAAGTTGATGAAGTACGTGCCCAGATACTCCGCCATTCCTTTGATAATCGTGGTGCCTACAACGACAATCGCGACCATCATCCAGACACTGTGAATGCTGATGGGCAACAGTTGTTCCAGATAAAGGGGCCGTCCTGAAATCGGCCATTTGAACAGCAGGATGTGCTTCACGGCGGGGGTCTGGGACGCCAGGACCACGTCGAAAACAGGCCGGATCAACAGGGCGGTGAGCGCCTCGCCTGCGCCAACTACAATCATCATGAAGATGGCGACGAAGAACCGCCCCATGTAGGGACGCATGAAGGCAAGTAATCGCCGGACAGGGCTCATCGAGAATCTGCTTTTCGCGCTCCGGGATCCGAACACCGGAGAACGAGGGGTATCGAACGTACGGCAAGGGCGGGGCAGAGGCCGCGACAGCGAGCCCCGGCAGCCGAATCCATCGTAGTGCCCGGCGCCCGATAGCGTCAAGCGTCGCGCACTGACTGGTTTAGACGACATTAGCTCTTGGTGGTTACGAGACCGGATTCCACCAGCGCTCTTTAGTATTGACTTAAGTACCGAAGAAGTATACTTTCTTTCCGGTAGGGCCCACCCCGGCTGAGTCAAGGCAGATCCATGGCACCACGAACCGCCAGTCCGAATAAATCGCGCCGTGAAAGTGGAGCTAGCGCGTCCGATGCGTCTCTGCCTGCGGCCGTCCGGAAGGCCTTCACTCGATCGACCTGCCTAGGCTCTGGCGCCTGAGGGCCGGGGCACCTACCCTCCCACCCCCTTCGAAACGCAAAAAACAAACCCAAAAGCCATTTAGAATCAGATAGTTCCAAAAAAGTGCTTCGAAAACAACCCAAATCAAACCCATAAGCCTTTTAGAATGCGAAACATGCCAGGAAAACCTTGGTGGCGCGCAAACGGGAAGGAGGCACCCCGAGGCGACGGTTAGGGCATGGGGCATTCGATATTAAGTTACCCCTTTTGAGTGGCATAGCCGGAACGGAATCGAGCGTAGAGCCATGATTCGTGGGAACTGGTGACTGTCGACTGTTGACGGTCGACTGCAGACGGTCGACTTGTGGCCTCTTCGATTCCGGCTCTTACCGGGTTAGGGGGAAAACAGAGGTGAAACGTGCGAGCCCTCCCATACGTCTGAATCTTCTGGACGTCCTGTCAGGGTGGGCGAGCTGATTGGGTTCCCGTTACCCAGCCCAGAAATACACACCGAGGGAAACAGATGCTGCGCCGTGCCAAACTGAGCTTCACACTCTCGCTGTTGTGTGCCATCGCCACCGCGACGCCGGGGTTTGCTGCGCGAAACCCCGGCGCAACGGCCTTCGCCGTCGGGCAGGAGCAGTCTGCCTCGCAGGGCTCGCAAGGGACACTGGTGCGGCCGCTCGGGACGATCAAGGCGATCACTGGCGAGAGCATTACGATGACCACCGATGCCAAGGCCGACGTAAATCTGAGCGTGCCGGACAGCGCCAAGATCGTGCGCATCGAGCCGGGTCAGAAAGACTTGAAGAACGCCACGGCGGTCCGGCTGCAGGACCTGCAAGTGGGCGACCGGATTCTGGCTCGGGGAACAAGTGCGGGTGAAGGTCAACCCGTGACGGTGTCGCTGATCGTGTTGATGAAAAAGACCGACATCGCGCAGATGCAGGAGCAGCAGCGGCAGGAGTGGCGGAGCGGTGTTGGCGGGCTGGTGAAATCGGTCGATCCGGCTGCACAGACGGTCACTATTTCGACTGGCGCCGGTCCGACGGCGAAGAACGTTACAATCCATGTTTCAAACCAGACCGTTCTACGGCGATACGCGCCCGGGTCGGTGAATTTTGAGGACGCCAAGGCCGCGCCGTTTGATCAGATCCGGGCGGGCGACCAGCTTCGTGCCCGCGGACAACGAAACGCCGACGGCACCGAGTTTACGGCGCAGGAGATCGTGTCCGGTTCCTTCCGCAACATCGCCGGCAAAATCACAGCGCTGGACGCCTCGGCAAACCAGCTCACGGTAATGGATCTGCTTACCAAAAAGCCGGTCGTGGTGACACTCACTGCCAACTCCGAGGTTCGCAAGCTTCCGGAGATGATGGCGCAGATGATTGCCATGCGGTTGAAGGGCGGAACGCCGGGCGCTGCGGGATCGCGTGCGCCGGGATCGCCAGGATCGGCAGCGCCGGGCGGTTCGCCGGCAGGCTCGCAGCCGCCCAGTGGCGGATCCTCATCGTGGCAGGGCGGCGGCGCCGGCGGACATTCGCAATATCCCGGCGGCGGCGCGGGCGGCGGCGGATGGCGTGGCAGCGGAGGCAGTCCACCGGATTTCCAGCAGATGCTGGGCCGCTTGCCAGCCGCCAAAATCGACGACTTGACCAAGGGCGACGCGGTCATGATCGTCTCGACCGAGGGCACGACAGGCGACGGTGTGACCGCCATCACGCTTTTGGCCGGTGTTGAACCGATTCTAACCGCGCCGGCATCGAGCCAGGCCATGCTGCTGTCTCCGTGGAGCCTCGGCGGGGCTTCTGGAGGCGGAGGCGGCGACGAGGGCGGCGGCGGCACAGGCCCGTAACTCAAGCTCGGCCAAGCCTTTAGCTGGCCATCCAGGAGATGTGATGAAGCTGTCGAAGCTATTCAAGAGATTGATATTGCTCGGGTTGTTGACTCTGACGCCGGCCGTGATCGCGCGCCTGTCCGCTCAGATGAATACTGGAGCCCTCCACGGCCAGGTCAGCGATCCTTCCGGCGCGGCCGTCGCCCAAGTGACGGTGATCGCTACCGGACCAGCCGGCCACACGAGCGTGGCTCAGGTTGCCAAAGACGGAACCTATCAGATTCAGGGCCTTGCGCCCGGAGCGTACAAAGTGGAGGCTTTGGCCAAGGGTTTCGCGCCCTTCGCACAGCCGGACGTCAGTGTTGCGGCGGGTAAATCGCAAAAGGTCGATATTCAGCTAAAGCTCGCGGAGCAGGTGCAGCAGGTCAACGTGAACGCCGAGGCCGCGACCCTCAGCGTGGCGCCCGAGAACAATGCCAGCGCTATCGTCATCAGCGGAAAGGACTTGGACGCTCTTTCCGACGACCCCGACGAGCTGCAAGAAGAGCTAACCGCCCTCGCAGGACCTTCCGCCGGCCCGAGCGGTGGCCAGATTTACATCGACGGATTCACCGGCGGCCAACTGCCGCCCAAGGAAGCGATCCTTGAGGTGCGCATCAACCAGAATCCTTTCTCTGCCGAGTATGACAAGCTCGGTTATGGACGCATCGAGATCACCACCAAGCCCGGATTCAGCCAATTTCATGGCAATTTCATGGCAGACGGGGACCCGTCGGCGTTCAACGCGCGCAACCCGTTCGCGGTGACAGAGCCTCCGTATCATACCGTCTTCTACAACGGCAGCTTTGGCGGTCCGATCAGCAAAAAAGCCTCGTTCTTCGTCGATGGTTTCCGGCGCGACATCGAGAACAACTCGGTGGTCAGCGCCGTGGTGCTGAATTCGGCCCTGCAGCCCGAGCCCTTGAGCGCCGTGGTGATCAATCCTCTGGCCCGCACCAATATCAGCCCCCGCGTGGACTATCAGGTAAGCGAGAACAACGTCCTTACGGCTCGTTACCAGTGGTGGGAAGACATTGAGAGTAACGACGGCATTACGCAGTTCTCGCTCCCGACGCAGGCGTATGACACGCGTGAGATCGAGCACACGGTTCAGATCAGCGATACGCAGGTCATCAGCTCGCGCACGGTCAACCAGACGCGCTTCCAGTTCCTGCGCGAAAATGACCTGCAGAACCCTGCCAGCAACCTGCCGGCGGTCAACGTTCTGGGCGCTTTTACGGGCGGTGGAAACTTCCAGCAGAACTCGCTCGATTTGGAAAACCACTACGAGCTTCAGAATCTGACCACGATGTCGCTCGGCAAGAACCAGGTTGTCTTCGGGGGCCGCTTGCGCGATTACGACATCAGCAATTCGACCACGGCGGGCTACAACGGGACGTACACTTTCGGCTCGATCGCGGCCTATGAGCAGGCGGAGACAGCCTTGGCGACTTGTGGGACACCCTGCCCGGACGGCGTTCCCGGCGCCGCCCAGTTCAGCCTCACGGTGGGCAAACCGCTGGCGAAAATCAATTATTTCGACGCAGGACTGTACGGCGAGGATACGTGGCGTGTCCGGCCTAACATGACTCTCAGCATGGGCTTGCGCTTCGAGTCGCAGAACTACATCAACGATCACGCCGACTTCGCCCCGCGCGTCGGTTTCGCGTGGGGACTCGGCAAGAGTCGAACGCCCAAGACGGTGGTGCGCCTGGGGTCCGGCATCTTCTACGACCGGTTCCAACAGACGCAAATCCTCGAAGCCGAGCGCCTGAACGGCATCAACCAGCAGCAATACCTGGTCACCAATCCCACGTTCTTCCCCAATATCACCATACCGGCGGATACTCCGGCCTCGCTGGCCACGGTTTACCGGATTCCTTCCGATCTGCGCGCTCCCTACACCATTCAGTCCGCCGCCAGCATCGAGCGTCAGCTCAACAAGGCCGTGAAGGCGTCCGTGACCTACGTGAACTCACACGGATTGCATCAGCTTCTCACGAACAACATCAATGCTCCTTATGACTTTACGTCGTGCCCGGCCGGAGTGACCGCGGGCTGCGGTCCGACGTCAGGAACGTATCCGTTCGGTGAGAGCGCGGGATATGTTTATGAGTTTGAATCCGCGGGCCTCTACAACGAAAACCAGCTCGTGACCAATTTCAACATCCGTGCCACCTCGCGATTGACCGCCTTCGGGTTCTACACGCTCAGCTACGCCCAGGCGAACACGTCCGGGGCGTCGGACATTCCCATGAATCCGTACAACATCAACGAGGATTACGGACCGGCCTCGTTTATCTCGCGCAATCAGGCTTTTGTGGGCGGATCGCTGACACTGCCGAAGGGTTTTGCCGTCAGTCCCTTCCTGATCGCAGGCTCAGGCCGCCCGTTCAACATCACGCTGGGAGAGGATGTGTATGGTACGGGCTCGTTCAATGCCCGCCCGGCGATCGCTCCGGTGGGCGCCCCCAATTCCATCTCCACGATTTACGGAAACTTCTACCTGTATGGCGCGACCACTCAGACGCCCATTGAGCCCTACGAGTTCTTTGGACCGAG
>JASHQD010000435.1 GCA_030037755.1 Terriglobia bacterium | reverse complement strand
GAGCGAAACGTCTCGCTGGTCAACATCGAGCGGCTGGCGAGGACGTTCAAGATTACGCTCTCTGATTTGTTCCGAGGGTTGTGAGCCCACGCGAATATCTTGGAGGCCCCAGGTGGGTCACACTGGAAGGCTCTTGACGTTCGCTACAATGAGCCTTAGTCTCTGTTATTACCAAACGAGCAGAGATACCAGGGGCTGACAATGCCGTCACAGGGCGCTTTTTTCCCAGCAGGTGCCGGGGGCACGATTTTCATTTCATGCGGCCAGGTATCAGTGGCGGAGCAGGAGCTGGGCAAGGCGATATGCGCTCTCGTCCGCGAACTGACACCCTTTGATCCGTACTACGCGCAGAACCAGAGTAGCCTCGATGGCCTAACTAAAAACATCCTAGAGAAGCTCGGGGTCGCCGCAGGCTTAATTGCGATAATGCATCCGCGTGGTGAGGTCATTTCGCCTGGTGGCCGGACGCATACTCGTGGCTCTCTCTGGATCGAGCAGGAACTTGCCATAGCAGCCTTCGTGGTACAAGCCCTAAAGAGGCCGCTGCCGGTCGCGGCATATATCCACGCCGACATCGCGCGAGAAGGAATCCGCGAACAGCTTCAACTGAACCCCGTAACATTCCGGCTGGACGCAGAGGTGCTTGATCACCTTCGTCAGGTGCTGCCCACGTGGCGGAGCCTACCCGCAGGCCAGCCGCTCGCCAGTCCTTCGGCTCTTGAAACATTGGACGTAGACGCGCGGATTGAGCAGACAGGCGCGAATAATTTTCTGATCCTCAAAGCCGACCGTGAGTTCAGCTTGCGCCGGGTGTACTTGCTTGGACCGTCAGGTGCCGTATTGCGAGATTTGCCCGACTCGCCGGATTGGCAAAAGTTACGCTCGACGGGACACCGCGTGCCTATTCCAAAGGAGGCGCTTACGTATGTGTGGAACAATTCAAGCGGACCGCAGGAGGGCAGGGCCACGGCTGGAGTCGGGTACGATATTCTGGTAGATGGCAGGCGCCAAAAAGGCTCGCTCGCTGTGATGCTGGTTCAAGAGTACTATCAGTCGGGGAACACCAATGTTGTTTGGATCAAGGCAGCAGGATAACGCGGCTTCTGACGGATTGGGGTTGGCGAGTCCAGCGTTCGGCCCTTCTGGTGACAGTTGCGCGCGACTGGTCAGCCGTTGCGCTCAGGAGGGAATGCGGCAGGACGGCAGCGACGGCCCACCCAGGGCGACAAGACCGAGTGGCACTTGCACCAAATTTGCACCAACGGACGCCAATCTGCGCCAATCTGCGCCAACCTAGACCAAGGCTGAAGGCTTATAAATCAGCAACTTATGTGTAATCTAAAAGAGTTACAATTGGCTGAGAACGCATTTTGAGTCTGCTGCGTCTGCCAGTTCCGCCACTTCGGCCTGCCGATTGGGTCGCGACCTGAGAATAGCATGGGGCACTGAAGGCATCAACCGCGCGTTGCGCGAATCACGGAAGAGCACCTTACCTCCGGGCCGTAACCGCAGCGACCTTGCGCTGCTTGGAAGTCGCAGGCCGCCAGTAAGAAACCCTGACACCAGCCGTCATCATCTCCTCGTTGAGCGCGTCGATTTCGCGGCCGGTCGATGATGTGGAGTCAGAGAGGTGGACTCGGGTTCTGGCCGCAGTTCTGATGCTGGCTCTGTTGCTGACATGCGGGCGGGGTGAGAGTTCCATCGGGCCCGACATAGTTGTCTCCCTCGGTTGCGCCCGACGCCGCGCCGCCCGTCGTCCCAGGTCCGCCGGCGCCTCCGCCCTGACTCTGACCTTCCTCCTGGTCCTGGAGCTGGTTCTGTTCTGCACTTTGCTGTTGATTGTCCGCCTGGTTCACGTACTGATCGTGGTAGCTGGGGGGCGCGACGTTGACCGGCGGCGGACCCGGTGGAGGCATCGTGGGCGCAGCACCCTCCGGGTTTGGCGGCAACGGAGAGGATGTAGGATTCTGCTGCTGTTCGCCGGGAGCTTCCTGTTGGGCCTGCACCGACGGATTCTGGCTCTGTTTGCTCGAGTTCGGTGAGCTTTGCGCGCGCAGACTTCCCAGCGCAAGCGCCCATACGGCCAGAGCGCCCGCGCCCGGCGCGATGAATCGGCGAATCAATGTCCTCAGTGTCATATTCTCCTCATTAACGGCGCTGTCAGGCGCCGATTTGAAGTTTGCAACGAGATTCAGAGAATAGTCGGCCACCGTGGGGTGGGTCTATTGGACGATGGTCCATTGAAATTCAGGCTGTTGCATCCCTGGGTGAATTGACTTTTGGTCCCGCCGCCCTGGGCGGTTTCAAGCCGCGTGGCATTTGGAAGGGGAGGCAGTTGCGGCAACTACGGTAAAAACCGGGGACGATCGGGCAAAAGGCTGACTACGGCACTAGTCAATCGTTGTAGTCGAGGCCTGCCGCCCCTGATTTTATGCGGGCGCGGCGTGGGGACACCCCATGAAATCCGATCCTTCCGCCTAGCCTCGCTGTGCAAAAGTCGGCAGCGATGTAACGGGCTTGTAAAGATCGCAAGCAGGGGCAAATGTGGCTTGCATTTCTATGAATTATCTTTATAAATTACTGAAAATAAGGAGAGAGACAATAGGTATCCGTGACCGGGTGTTACGCGCGCGAAGCGCTCTTGCCGACGTGTTCCGGCCCCCTGCCGGGGTATTTTCCACAACGATTTCCACAGGCTTGGAGAGCTTTGGCTCCGTCTTTTAGACCCTGGGACTGCACCGCTCCGGCTCCAGCCGCTCGGTTCGAGACCCAGTCTCCCGGCTGGGTACTTGTGGCCGAGAGAGCAGCTCGGCGATACGGCTCCGCAGCAGGTCGAGCCCTTCGCCGGTGACAGCTGAAACGGCGACGTCTCGGGGGCTCTGCGGCAGGCGGTCGCGCTCGGCGGCCGGTAGCAGATCGATCTTGTTCCAGACCTTGAGCTTGGACGCTGAAGCCAACCCCATGTTTTCGAGTAAGCCTTCGACGGCGGCATCCTGGCTCTCGCGCTCCTGCTGGGACGCGTCCGTCACATGAAGCAGCAGGTCGGCGTCCTCCAGTTCTTCCAAGGTGGCGCGGAAGGCGGTCACCAGGTGCGCAGGCAGGCGGCGAATGAATCCGACGGTATCGGAAAGCAGCACCTGGCGGTTCCTGTCGAGCTTCACAGCCCGCACAGTGGGATCGAGGGTAGCGAACAAGCGCGACGAGGCTTCGACCTTGGCCTCGGTGAGCGCGTTGAAGAGCGTTGATTTGCCGGCGTTCGTGTAGCCGACGAGTGAAACGGTCTGCCAGCGCTGTTCGCGCCGGTGCTCGCGATGGAGAGCGCGCTGCGCCCGCACTTTCTCGATTCCTTCGCGCAGCTTGCGAATGCGAGCGCGAATGCGACGGCGGTCGAATTCGAGCTGCTGCTCGCCGGGTCCGCGCGTGCCGATCCCGCCGCCCAGCCTTGACAACAGCGTCCCTTTGCCGGAGAGCCGGGGAAGCAGGTAGTTCAACTGCGCCAGCTCCACCTGAAGCTGTCCCTCGCGGCTGCGGGCGCGCCGGGCGAAAATGTCGAGGATGAGCTGGGTCCGGTCCAGCACCTTGAGATCCAGCGCCTGTTCGAGATTGCGAAGCTGCGTGGGCGAGAGATCGTTATCGAAGATGACGCATCGAGCGTGCTCGCCGCGCGCGAGCGCCTGGACCTCGGCGATCTTGCCGCGGCCGATCAGGGTGGCGGGATCGGGGTGCGGCGACCTCTGTAAGGTCACACCGAGGACGGCGGCGCCGACGCTGCGCGAAAGCTCCGCGAGTTCCTGGAGCGATTCCTCGCCGTGCGTGCCGCCATGCGGAGGCAGTCCGGGCCGGCGGCTCGGCGCCCATCCGACCAGATGCACTTTTTCGAGCGCCTGTGCGGGACGAATCGGCTCAACCCTCCGGCGACGGCGCGACCGCCGGCGGCGGGGCGCCCGGCCGCGGCAACACCACCGTGGAGATGGCGTGCTTGAAGATCAACTGTTCCTGGTGATTGCTTTCGAGAATCAGGGAAAACTTGTCGAAGCTCCGAATCCGCCCCGTAAGCTTGACGCCGCTGACCAGGTAAATCGTCACCAGCGCCCGCTCCTTGCGCGCGGAATTCAGAAATCCGTCCTGTATGTTCTGAGCCTGTTTTTCTGTGTGCTCTCTTCTTTCAACGGTAACTGTCGCCATAAATCACATCCTGAAATCAAAATAAAGAGGCCGGCCGCCGCTCGGGAGAGTGGCCGGCAAGTGTTTCCACGAACCTTGCTTGCTGTAGCGGCGCTCTATGAGCGCCGACGTTGAGTTTCTTTCGGCGCTCTATGAGCCGACGTTGAGGTTCTTTCGGCGCTCATAGAGCGCCGCTACAGCAAGCATTACCTGCGAACCAGCGAAGAACCTGCTCCTCCACAGCAGGGTCGTCCCCGAAACCGCTGAACCAGTGAACCCCGGGCTCGCGCCGGAACCACGTCATCTGCCGCTTGGCATACTGGCGCGTCAGCGCCTGAGTCTCACGGATAGCTGCTTCACGGGTCATATCTCCTTGGATGTAAGCGCGAGCTTGACGGTAACCAAGCGCCTCGAGGGGAATCTGACCCCATTCTGCACTGTCCAGCGCTCCGCGAACCTCCTCGATGATCCCGCCGGCGAACATCCGCTCGACCCGTTCATTGATACGCTTCACCAACTCCTCGCGTGGAGGCGCAAGGCCGATCTTCCACGCGCGGAAACCCTCCACGCCTTCGCGCCCACGTTCCAGCAGTTCCGAAAAACGGCGGCGTTCCAGCAGGCAGACTTCGAGAGCTCGAATGGTCTTCTGGGTGTCACGGGCGTGAATCCGCGCAGCCGTCTGCGGATCCTTCCGGACAAGCATGCGATGCAAGAATTCGCGTCCGCGCCGTTCCGCGATTGCACTCAAACGCCGCCGCAACTCGTCCGATCGCGCCGGACCTTCAAACAGCCCAAGGAGGAGCACCCGCAAATACAGCCCGGTACCGCCGGTAAGCACCGGGAGTCTGCCGCGACGGCGCAAATCGGCCAGCACCCTGAGAGCTTCGCGTCTGTAATCACCGGCCGTAAACCTCGTCTCGGGCCCCGCCACGTCCAGGAGGTGATGGGGGACCTCTTGGCGTTCCGCCAGACGGAGCTTGCCCGAGCCGATATCGAACCCGCGGTAGATCTGCACGGAGTCGAAGTTGACGATCTCGCCGCCAAACGCGAGCGCCAGACGGACTGCCAGCGCCGATTTGCCCGAAGCCGTGGGACCGACGATGGCAACCAACGGGTATTGACGGTCATTGGGATCTAGCGGTTCCACCAGATCACGCGCAGATACCGAAAAAGCAGCAGGCACAGAATCAGCGCCAGCATAATCATCGCGCCGAGAAGTTGCTGACGCCATCGCTGCATGGGAGTTCAGATCTGAAAGAGTGTCGCACGGACTCGCGGCGGTCTGATGCCCGGAATCCGAGATTACGGCTTGTGACTGATGCGTGGATTCGGGGTCACTGAGGACCATAGCCCATGTTATAGAGAAAGATGAATCGCAGTTTCAGTTCGTTACCCTTGAACTCCTCGGGCAGCGGCGGAAAAGGCACAGAAGCGTGGATGGAGGCGTTCGCGGCGCCGTCCAGAGCCTGCGATCCCGAAGTTCGCACCAGCTCCAGGCCGGGCACCCGGCCGTCCTTTAGAATCGAGAACTCAATGGCAACAATGCCCTTCTGTCCCAGCCGGGCCGATTCCGGCATGACCGCATACCAGTTCTCGCGCACCACGCGTACGATGCGCGCCAGGTACGGCCCGAAGTCCACGCCTTGCGTGTCGGACAAAATCGTTGGACCTTCGAGCGAGAAGTTCGAGTTCGGATTGCTGAACTGGCCGATCGAGTCGCCAGGACCGGTAATCTGCCCACGGGACCGCCCCTGCGCCGCAGCCCGAGCCGCCTGGTCGAGCATCTCCTGCGGCGTGGCCATGGCCAGGTGTCCGGGAGACTGCGCCGGCTTGGGAACATCCTCGAGTTGCAAGCCGTCGTCCTTCTTCGGTGGAGGCGGTGGGGGAGCGGCCGCGGCCTGCTGCTTGGGCGCGGGCGGCTGGGCCTGCGGCGCCGCGGGGGGCTTAGGCTGGCCACCGCCGGCAGTCTCTTTCTGAGGCGTATTTCCCTTTGAATAAGCTTCGTGCGGCGCTTGCGGGATCACGACCGGCGGTTTGCTTCGCGCCTCGCGATCCTGGTCCGATTGCAGCTTCGCCCGGCGCTCTTTCTCCAGCTCGGCCTGCAGGTCCTTTGGCAACACCAGAAACGTGGGCTGCGGCCGTTCTTCATGCGGAGTCGCGAGGGCAATCAGCCTCTCATGCTCAGTGACCATGCTGCTAATCAGAAGGATCAAACCGAGAAGGACGGCGTGCCCCAGAAGCGCGAGTTGAAAAACGGCGAGGAAACGCCAGCGAGCAGAATCCGGCTCAAGGTCCAGCAGCAGATTGAGTTGTGGGTCCGGGGCAACGACGTCATCCCGCCGGTGGGCACTCGCCGGCTCAAGGTCCAGCAGCAGATTGAGTTGTTTGCCCGGCGAATCGCTTCTCGACGCCTTGCCGGCGAACCGGTCCTCCAAATCCGCATTTGGGCGAGACTCTGGCGTTGCAAGGTCCTTCAAGTCCAGGAGATTCAAACCCTGCCCCCAACGCGGTCGTTTGCCCACTGGTTTCATCGTTGAGCGTCTCGCACCCATCTTATCATTACTGGCCGTTACTGCCTGTATACAGTGAAGGGCCGCTCGGGCCGGCCTTGACCCATTCCGACGAAACGCAGTTTAGCTCTCACCCGGCTGGCCGGTCGCTCGTTCCCCCAGGCGTACCTGGACCCTTGCCGCATGTACTTCGATGCAATTCATGACCCTCTCGGCCAATGCGAGCGCCGCCATCCCCTCGCGGCCACCGACCGGCGGGGGACGCCGCGTCCGGACCGATTCCAGGAAAGCGGCCAGTTCCGCGCGCAATGGGTCTGCGGGCTCCGTCTCAAGCTTCCGGAATCCAATCTCCGGCGTCGCCTTGCTGCGATCGACGGTGATCACGAGCGCATCGCGCCGGGCGAAGTCGATCGAGATGTACTCGCTCGGCTGGAAATAGCGGAACTTGCGGATTCTCTCCGTGCTCGCGCGGCTGGCCGTCAGATTCGCCACGGCGCCGTTCTCAAATTCCACCCGGGCGTTCGCAATGTCGACCTTGTCCGAAAGCACCGGCAGGCCCACCGCTCGAACGTCGCTCACCTGAGACTCCACCATCCATAGAAGCAGATCGAGGTCGTGAATCATGAGGTCGAACACCACGTCCACGTCGAGGCTGCGGCTGCTGAAGACGCCCAGCCGATGTACTTCGAAGAACATCGGTCCGCGGGTCACCTTCTTCGCCGCCACCACACCCGGATTGAATCGCTCCAGGTGGCCTATCTGGAAGATTCTCCCTTCGCGCTCAGATCGTTCCACTAATTCTTGGGCCTCGGCCACGGTGCGGCTGATCGGTTTCTCGACCAGCACGTCAACACCGGCGTCGAAGGCCTTGTGGACGACTTCGGCGTGAAACGTAGTGGGGATGACCACGCTAACGGCTTTCGCGGCTGCCAGAGCCTCATCGAGACTCTCAAATGCCCGGCACCCGAGCTCGGCGGCTAACGCTCCTGCTCGCTCCGGACGCGCGTCGTACACGCCGACTAAGTCGGCCTCAGGCAGATCGCGAAAGGCATGGGCGTGATGGCGTCCATGCTCGCCAACGCCAATGACGGCTACTAGGATTGTCTCCGGAAGTGAGATCGACATCGCGAGCCAGCCAAAGTCTCAGAATCCTGAATTCGATTTCAACGCAGGCGAATAAACTCCTCAACCGTGAAGCCCGCGTCCTTGAGGATGCGGACTGCCAAACCCCGCCCCAGATCGCAGTTACTATGAACGGGAATGGTAACGGAGATCGCTCGGCGCTCGTGCCACAAGGTCAAATGACTGCCCGTTTGACGGTCTTCAATGAAGCCCTGAGCCTTTAGAAATCGTACCAGCTCTCGTGCCGTGGTCTGCGGCATTCTACTCATTCGGCGCAAGCCTCTTATGCGAAAGCGGTGCTTGTCAAGGTTTCTTGTGACGTTCGGCTTATTCGGGCATTCCGACTGTGAGCTCCTCGACGTGAACCAGCCTGTCATCTTGCGGGATTGGCTGGCCATGCGCGACCAGGCTCGCCATGTGCTGTTCTATTGCCTCGCGCATGTTCCGGCGCGCATCTTCGATCGTCTTGCCATTACTGAAGCAGCCCGGGACCGTGGGACTATACGCCAGGTAGCCTTCGTCATCTGGTTCCTTCTCGATCACAATCTGGAACGAGTAAAATCGCACGCCATCCTCCTGGAGCGCCCTTCAGGGCCGACCAAGCCTCGATACGTCGAAGGAACCGAGGGCCACGATCGCAATCTCGCACCGATCTGCTTCCGCGATCAGGTGTTGCCGATCGAACAATAACGTCCGTCCGGCATCGATGGCGATCGCCCGCGCGTTGGCCTGATCCATGGCGCGGATGGTCGCCAGCCCGATCACGGGCACGTCGAACCGCATATCCCCCTTGCTGACTTTGACGACCGTTAACCGGCGCCCGTTACCGAGCCTGCCGGCGCGCTCGATGGTGGCGTCAGTCCCCTCCATGGCCTCCACGGCGACGCAGGCGCGTTCGGCGACGACGACCGTCTGGCCGATGTCAAGCGCAGCGATCTGGCGCGCGATGCCAAGGCCGTATTCCACGTCCGCGGATTCGGCGGGATCAGGCGCGCGCGCGGTCAGCACACCCGCCTCGGGGAGCAAGGGCTTCAGGAAGAGCGTGGAATCGACCACCTCGATGCCGCGTGCTTCCATCATCTCGACGAAGACGCCGATCAAGGCATCGGTGTTGCGCCGCTCGAGGCTATCGAGCGTGTCTTTCATGACCGCATCAGGGGGAATCGAGCTGTAGAGCTGGACGTGCTTCACCTGGCCGGCGAGCGTAACGCGTCCGATGCGCTCGGAGTCGAGCAGCTCGAAGAATTTGGCCGCCTCGCCCAGGCTGAGCCAGTGGATCGTCGAGACTTCTTCGGCCAATTCCGGGGACGCTTCCTCGCGGATGGCGAAGACGATCGGATCGAGCCCCTGCTCGCGCGCAGCCTCCAGCACCAGGAATGGGAAGCGTCCGTTGCCGGCGACAATTGCCAAGCGCTTATCCGCACCAGCGACACTCGTATTCGCCAATCCCGCCGTCACTAAGCCTCTAGTCTTTAATTCCGAGGAAAACGAGGAACATCCCTACGATGCCGAGCGCGGTATAGATCACCAGTGCGCGCGAATCGTGCCTCGGGAGGGCGTCGATGAAACCTGGAACAAAAGCGCCAAAAAAGGCAGCACCAACAACCGTGCAGAGTTCCTTCACCCAACCTTTGTGCTCTTTGTACTTGACTATCTCAAGCGCCTGTTCGACATGGGTACCGAGAACTTCGTCGGCCCTGTCTCTGAACGCAAGAAGCTTTGACTGGAGCACCAAGGATGTCGCGAACTCGTCGACAAAAGCTCTGATCTTTGCCGCGGCGTTGGGGTGAAGGGGCTTTTCCGCGCTACTTGACGAATCATCGGGCATTTGACGGATCTCACTGCCCTAAGAGCCTGGCCGTGCTGGCCTCTATGCTCTGGAACAACTCCTTCTCGCTGCGCTTCAACTCCCGGACCCGGGCCCGGCGCTCCGCGGTTCTCAAGCGAGATAGGAAGGTCGCGACGACGAGGATGATCGCGAGACCGCTCGCGATTCCCAGCATGGTCAAATCGACGCGCGAGAGCGATCTCAGTTTGGAGCTCAGTAGCACGTTTGCCGCAGTCGCGACGAGGACGCTCGTAATGGACGCAATGAAGTCGCCTGCGCGATCCAAGAGTCGCCCGAGCGCAGCAATCTCTGTTCTTTGCTTCGACACTTCCGCTCCGCTCTGCATAGATATTCGATCCCTGCGGAGACGACTTATGTCGTCTCAAGCTCTTAAGATCATCCTATCAGCATCTCCCTTGCTTTCCAAGGCAGGCATTGAGATTGGGAACCGGTCTAACTTGTCGGTGCCTTCTTCCGCCGCCTTCCCGAACCCTTCATGAAGCCCCGCTCACCCGTCCGCACGAAATCGACCAGCGCCTTGACGTGAGGCGAGGCGAATCCGCGGGCTTCGATCGCTTCAAGCGCCTGCGAAGTGTTCAGTCCGGAGCGGCAGATCAAGCGCAGCGAATCGTCGATCTCATCAATGTCTTTCCGGCTGAGGCCGCGGCGCTCGAGACCGATCCCGTTGGCGCCGAGTACTTCGGCCGGCCGCGGCGCGGTGGTCTTCGAGTAGGGCAGCACATCCTGATTGACGATGGTAGCGGCGCCCAGAAAGCTGTACGCTCCGATGCGGACAAACTGCTGAACGGGGCAAAACGCCCCGATCGTCGCCTGATCGCCGACCTCGACGTTGCCTCCGAGCGTGGCGCCGTTCACCAGGATGACGTGGTCGCCCACGCTGCAATCATGGGCCACGTGGACGTAGGCCATCACCAGATTGTGACTGCCAATGCGCGTCACGCCTCCGCCCAGTGAGGTTCCGCGATGCACGGTGACGAATTCGCGGAAGACATTGTAGTCCCCCACCTCGAGCCGCGTTTTCTCGCCGTGGAATTTGAGGTCTTGCGGTTCATGACCGATGACTGCGAAGGGGAAGATGCGATTGCCTCGGCCCATGCGTAAGGGCCCGCTGAGCACCACGTGCGACATCACTTCGCAGTCCGAACCCAGTTCGACGTCGTCGCCGATAACCGTGTACGCGCCCACGGTGACATTCGGTGCCAGTTTCGCTTGCGGATGGATAATGGCTGTAGGGTGTGCGTTCATTTGTCCGGGCGATCGACGATGGCGAACTTTACGGTAGCCTCCGCCACCAGCCGGCCTTCTACTGTCGCGCGGCCGCTCATCGTTCCGAAGTGGTTCTTGCGGTTCATCAATACCATCTCAATGCGCAACTGGTCACCCGGGGTGACCGGCCGCCTGAATTTTGCGTTTTCGATGCCCGTGAAGTAGACAAGCTTGTGATCGCCGTCAACCATGGTCTTGTAGGTCATGATACCCGCCACCTGGGCCATCGCCTCGATGATGAGCACTCCCGGCATGACGGGCGCGCCCGGGAAATGCCCCTGAAAGAACGGCTCGTTAATCGTGACGTTCTTCACGCCCACAATGCGCTGGTCGGGCTCGTACTCCACAACGCGGTCGACCAGCAGAAACGGGTAGCGATGCGGCAGAGTCTTCAGGATATCGATGATGTTGAAGATCACCGGAGGGCCGGCAGCGGGCGATTCGTCAGCCAAGATCCAT
>JASHQD010000028.1 GCA_030037755.1 Terriglobia bacterium | reverse complement strand
GTCGAGAGATCACCGGTTGAAGCCGACTCTCGCAGCTCTACTCGGCCTGACCGCGGCGTTCGCTTCTCCCAACTACGCCGGCGGACAGACGACCTCCACGTGGAGCGGCGGCGCGGGCGACTGGCAGCCGTGTCCGCAACAGGGCGGAGACGCCCTCTGGAACACATGTCCTATCTATCCCGACGGTAATTTCAATGCGATCATCGCCGGCGGGCCGGTATCGCTGAGCTCGGCGAACGGCGACAACGAGAACGTGGTAGACCTCACGATCGATTCCGGCGGTAGCCTTACCTTCGACGGAGGCTATCTGGAGATCACCGGCAGCAGCATCGCCAACAATGGTGCGATTTCCCTGTCGAGCGGGAGCTTAATCATTGAGGCGTCCACGGTAACCTTGAGCGGCGGCGGCAGCGTGAGCCTGCAAGGTTCGGAGGGTGAGATTGTAGGAGAACCAGGGGAGACCGCGGACTTTGTCAATCAACAGCTCATCTCGGGCATAGGATCGCTCGGCATCGGAGAGCTCGAAATTACGAACCAGAGCACGATTGACGCTTCAGGCGGCACTCTGACTGTGGAGCCCAGCACCGCCGGCATTATCAACACCGGCACCCTGGAAGCGAGCAGCGGAGCCACGTTGGACATCGCCTACGGCGAATCCGCGCCGCTGACCAATACCGGCGGCAACATTGAGGCTCTCGACGGGGGAATCGTGCTTCTGCAGGGCCCCGTCATTACGGGTGGCACCTTAAGCACCAGCGGGAGCGGCTACCTGGAAATTATTGGCGGTAACACAGCCACTCTCAACAACCTGACCAATACCGGCAACTTCATCGTCGAGGGCGGCGGGTCCGCGACGCTGGAAGGCTCGATCAACAACACGGGCACGATTCAACTGGCTTCAACAGGCGGCGGCACTGACCTTTATGTCAGCGGAGATGTAACGCTCAGTGGCAGCGGTTCGGTGACAATGGGTTCTGACGGATCGAACTCCATCGGCAGCATCGAGAGCGGTAGTGTTCTGACGAATCAGAGCACGATCGAGGGGGCTGGATCGATCGGCAGCAGCGACTTGACGCTCGCGAACCAGAGCCTGATCAACGCCAACTCCACCACCAGTCCGTTGAACCTCACTGGCGCTGCGTTCACCAATACGGCGACACTGGAAGCGAGCGGCGGCGCTACGCTGGGAATCTTCAACACGGTCAACAATGCCGGCGGCACCATCGAGGCCCTGACGGACTCCATCGTGCTGCTCCAGGACAATGGCACGATCAATGGCGGAACGCTGGCCACCAGCGGCACTGGCACGATTCAGAGCTACGGCGGCGGCACGCTAGACGGTAGCACCAACACGGTGACCAACGCGGGTGCAATCACCCTCTCCTCGAGCGAGGAGCTGTATCTGGAAGGCACAATCAACAACACGGGAACCATCACTCTGAACGGTTCAGATCTGGGACTGCAAGGAGCCACCACCTTGACCGGTTCGGGTACGGTCACGATGAACGGGAGCTCGTCCTTCTTCGCTTTTCCGAGAGCTACACGCTGACGAACCAGAGCACGATTCAAGGGGCGGGCAGCATCGGGGACTCGAATCACATGCAGATCATCAACGATGGCAGCATCGTTGCGAATCAATCGGGCACGCTCGAGATCTCGCCCGACAGCACCGGATTCACGAACAATGGCACGCTCGTCGCGGATGCGGGCAGCACGCTCGATGTCGTGGATTATTTCACGAATCTTTCCGGTATGACTCTGACGGGCGGCATTTATCAGGTGACCGGGGTCCTGCAAATTCCGGGGGATATAGCGACCAACAACGGCAATATCACGCTGACCGGAACGACGTCCGAGATCATCGACCAGGACAGCCAGAATGCGCTGGCAGGATTAACGATGAACGGTCCCAAAGGCAATCTTACACTGGCCGGCAACCAGAACCTGGCGACCTCCGGTAATTTCTCAAACGCGGGCGCCGTGACGGTTTCAAAGGGTAGCACGTTTACCGTGGGAAACAGCGGCAATTACACGCAGAGCGGCGGCAAAACTACGGTCGACGGCACGCTGGCAACGTCGAATAGCGCGAGTTTTGCAAGCGGCTCGCTATTCCTGGTCGCACCCGGTTCCATCAAGATCAACAGCGGTTCCTTATTCGGTAATGGCGGCAGCCTGGCAGCCAACGTGAGTTCCAACGCTATCATCACGCCCGCCGATTCTTCAACCAAGACTGGCGTCCTTACAGTCACGGGCACCTATACCCAAAACTCCAAAGGCACCCTCGACATCAATCTTGCGAGCGCCACCCAATTCAACCAGCTTGACGTTACGGGGACGGCCCATCTCGGCGGTACGCTATCGATCGGGCGTCTCAAGGGGTTTGTGCCGCCTCTGAACAGCACGTTCGAGGTATTCACCTGCAGCTCGCTGACGGGAACGTTTGCCACCGTGAACGGTACCAGCATCAACAGCAGCGAGCATTTTGAAGTGCAGTACAACTCCAACAACGTCACTCTTCAAGTGGTCTCAGGACCGTAGTTAGAGCCAGATCTCGAAAAGGATGCCCGACACTGAGAGAGCGCATCACGAAGAGCAGAGCGCGCAACTGGTTGGAATGCACTCGGTTTGGGAGAGGCGGCGCGAACCCCGCGTCGCGTTTGTGGTCGCTTATGAAACGGAATCGAGATTAGCGCTCATGGCTCGCTGACCTCGCTGATGACTCTTCAGGGCTCGGCGGGACCGGCTGTCGAGACGCGGCCGCAAACTCCCGGCTCACAACCGGCGGCACACTTACCATCCTGTGCTGCTTTGCTCAGACAGAGCCCTGCAGGCCACTAACGGAAAGTTCCACAGAATGACCTCCTATGGCGGCAGATGGGGAGACGGTGCTGTCTTCGGGCTCGATGCAGAGCCTGGGCCTTTCCGACTACTTCCGGGGATCTGAGCCCCGATAGCCGGTCTCGCGATTCACGCCATTTGAATAACCGACTCTCACGAGCAGGCTCTTTCCGACCGGTCGTTCGCACCAACCGGACTGGTGCTGCGGGCCGACAGCGGTATATCGGCTTCCGCCCAAAAACCTAACGTCGTGCGGC
>JASHQD010000434.1 GCA_030037755.1 Terriglobia bacterium | reverse complement strand
GTTTACGAAGCGGTTCGCGAGGCGATGGAGCGGGCGAGGGAGGGGAAGGGTCCTTCCTTTATTGAGTGCAAAACGTTTCGGATGACCGGCCACTCTGCCCACGATGCCGCTGAGTACGTCCCCAAAGAGTTGTTTCGAGCTGCCGCCAAGAACGATCCGGTGACTCGTTTCGAAAACCTGATGCTCGCGCGCAAGGTCGTGACACCCAAGAGCCTGCGAGAGATGGAAAACCGGATTGCCGGCGAAATTCAGGAAGCCGGCGCCTTCGCGGAATCAAGTCCGATGCCCGAAGGAAGAGAGGCTATTGAGGGGGTGTATTGTGGGGAGCGGTGCTATTGGAGGAATCAGGTCACCGGGTGATCTGACGATCGGGTGATCTGAGGGTCAGACGCTTGAAGGTCGGGCCCGTCATTTAGCTGCGGTAAGTTCAATGGAGAATCTGCAGGAGCAGCTGCGAGCTCGCACTAAAAAGTTCGCGGTACGAATTATCAAGCTGTTCCGTGCATTTCCGAAAAGCGAAGAAGGCCGCATCGTTGGTCGGCAATTGCTACGCTGTGGCACCTCCGTAGCGGCAAACTATCGTGCCGCGGGGCGGTCAAGATCACGGTCTGAGTTTGTAGCGAAGATTGGGACAGTCGTCGAAGAGGCTGATGAAACGGTTTTCTGGATCGAACTTTCGATCGAGGTCGGCTTGGTACCGGCTGACCGCGTTCGGGACTTACTTCGCGAAGCAAATGAATTGCTCCGAATCTTCGCGGCTTCTCGAAAGACTGCGAAATCCGGATGACGTTAGATCGTGCGATCACCCGATCGATTAGATCGCAAGATCTCCCGGAGGTTTCATGGGCGTGCTGACTCACCTCGAAGCGATTCGCCAGGGCATCTGGGAGGAAATGGAGCGCGACCCGTCGGTGTTCCTGATCGGCGAGGACATCGGTGTGTATGGCGGCGCTTTCAAGGTGACGCAGGGCATGCTGGAGAAATTCGGCGCCGACCGCGTGATCGACACCCCGATTTCGGAGTCGGCCATCGTCGGAGCGGCGGTGGGTGCGGCCTTGATGGGGATGCGGCCTGTGGTCGAGATGCAGTTCATGGACTTCATCGCCTGCGGATTCGACCAGATCGTCAACATGGCCGCCAAGATCCACTACCGCTGGGGCCCGGCGGTTCCGATCGTCATCCGCGGACCCTCAGGCGCCGGCGTGCACGGCGGCCCGTACCATTCGCAATCGAACGAGATGTGGTTCGTCCACACGCCAGGGCTGAAGGTGGTGGTGCCGGCAACGGCTTACGATGCCAAGGGCCTCATCAAAGCCTCGATTCGCGATAACAATCCGGTGATCTTTTACGAGCACAAGTTTCTCTACCGGCGCATCAAGGACGAGATCCCCGCGGATGATTACATTGTTCCCCTTGGCAAGGCCCGCGTCGCCCGCGAGGGCGCCGACATCAGCGTGATCACTTATGGGGCCATGGTGTGGACCGCGCTCGAGGCCGCAGACGAGCTTGAAAAGGATAACATCTCGCTCGAGGTGATTGATCTCCGTTCGCTTCTGCCTTACGACGAAGAGGCGGTGCTCGCAAGCGTGCGAAAATGCAACAAGGTGATCCTGCTGCACGAGGACACGCGAATCGGAGGATTCGCGGGGGAGCTCGCTGCGGTAATCGCCGAGAAGGCGTTCGACGACCTGGACGGTCCGATCGTCCGTGTCACTTCGCCCGATACGCCGGTGCCATTCTCGCCGCCCCTCGAGGAGTACTTCCTCCCCAATGCGAAGAAGGTGGCTGAGGCGGCGCGGAAATTGGCGGAATACTGAAAGGCCGAAGTGGCGAGTGGCAAGGTGGCAAGTGGCAAGTGGCAAGCGGCAAAAGAAAAACAGTCGTTATTGGGAGCACAGCCTGACTGTATTGGAGTGGCAGGTGGCAAGTGGTCAGTGGCAAGCACGTGGTGCGGATGCCAAGAAGAGCGTAAAGAGCTATAAAGACCTGCTGGTTTGGCAGAAGGGCATCCTGCTGGTGAAGAAGATCTATCAACTCACCCAGCATTTCCCGGAGGCTGAGAAGTTCGGTTTGGTCTCGCAGATGCGACGTGCTGCCGTCTCCGTTCCTTCCAATATGGCAGAGGGACAATGTCGGCGGGCACGCAGGGAGTTTATCCAATTCCTTTCCCATGCGGAAGGTTCCGTCGCCGAGCTGGAAACGCAAATCATCGTGAGCATTGAATTAGGCTATTGCACGCGCGAAGCAACAAAGGAAATTACGGATCTGACCACCGAGTTGAGCAAAATGCTGGACTCGCTTCGACGAAAGCTTGAGGTTATGGAATGAGCCTTAGATTGTTGTGTCTTGTCACTTGCCACTTGCCACTTGCCACTTCTCCCGAAGGAGAGTTCCATGGCAACTAATGTGATCATGCCCCAAATGGGCGAGAGCATCGCCGAAGGAACTGTCACCAAGTGGTTGAAGAAGGTTGGTGACCGCGTTGAACGCGACGAGCCGCTGTTCGAAATCTCGACCGACAAGGTTGACGCGGAGATTCCGTCGCCCTCTGCCGGCGTGCTCACCAAGATTTTTGTCGGTGAGAACCAGACGGTAGCCGTTAACGCGATCGTGGCCGAGATTGATGGGGAAGGATCAGGCACTGCGGCGGGAGGACCCGAACCGGTCCGGCCTTCAGTCACCACTCCTCCTTCTGCTTCGCCCGCTCCGACCCTGTCCGCGGATTCAACACCAGCAATCGCCCCCCCCTCCCCGGTTCCCGCGCCTGATGGCGATACTCGTCCGACGTCCCCGGCGGCTGCTCTAGCGCCTGCTGCACCGCAAGCTCCGTCGGAAACGCAGGCTGCCCACGAGCATGGTGCGGCGGAGATCGGCGGCAACGGGCATAAGATTCGCTCCTCGCCTCTGGTCCGCCGCATCGCCAAAGAGAATCGAGTGGACCTGAGAGCGGTGAAGGGAAGCGGACTCGGCGGCCGGATCAGCAAGAAAGATATCCTGGCTTATATCGGCGCCGGGCCTTCCAGACCACCCGCTCCTATGGCACCTCAATCAGCAGCCCAGGCGGCCTCCGCGACGACTCAAGCATGGCCGCAGCAAATGCCCGCGAGCCAACCCGCGCCCTTAAAGGCGCCCGCGCCTGCAGCATGGACCGGCCCGACCCAAGTTGTGCCCATGACGCCCATGCGCAAGCAGATCGCCGAGCACATGATTTTGAGCCGGCGAACGTCAGCGCACGTCACCACCGTGTTCGAGGTTGAGATGACGCGAGTCTACGAGACGCGCGCACAGAACGCCGCCGAGTTCGAGCGGCGCAACGGCCAGAAGCTCACCTTCACACCGTTCTTCGTGAGGGCTGCGGTCGAGGCCATCAAGCAGTATCCGATCTTTAACGCGTCCGTCGACGGCGACAGCGTGATCTACAAACGCGACGTGAACATCGGTATCGCGGTCGCGCTCGAAACCGGCTTGATTGTGCCGGTGGTGAAACGTGCCGACGAGAAGAATTTCCTGGGCGTCGCTCGCGCGGTTACAGACCTTGCGGAGCGGGCGCGCACGAAGCGCCTGAACTTCGACGAAGTGCAGGGCGGAACATTTACGATCACGAATCCCGGCGTATTCGGCAGTCTCTTCGGCACGCCAATCATCAATCAGCCCCAGGTGGCGATCCTGGGCGTGGGCGTCATCGAAAAACGCGCTGTGGTGCGGAATGACGCCATCGCGATCCGGCCCATGGCCTATCTCGCGCTGTCCTTCGATCATCGCGTGATCGACGGCGCCATGGCCGACCAGTTTATGGTCAAGGTGAAGACCGGGCTGGAAAACTGGAGCGAGGCCGTCCTGTGAAGCGGTTGGCGGCAGGCGGTGGCAGGTCAGCGCGCTCCTGGGTTACGGCGCTTTTGTTCGTCGCTGCAGACTGATGCGGGGTATATTCAGAGCATGCGGGCGTACCGGAACCGTCCGTGGCTTCGGCGTCATTTCCGGTCGCGGTCGTCCGTAGCACAGTAGGAGGCGCCGCGGGGCTAAGGCTCCAAATTCGGCGCAAAGGGGATACGAAAAATGGGCATGGCTGAACCTGCAGTCGTTCCTCAAGAGCAGCCTTCGATGTCTTTTTTTTCGCGGCTGGTGGGTGTGTTCGTCTCGCCCGGAGAGACTTTTGAAGACATCGCGCGCAAGCCGGACATTCTGGCACCGCTGATCGTGTGCATCCTGGGCACAATCGCGTTTAGCGAAGTGATGCTTGCAAAAATCGGCATGGAACGCATCATTCGCGCGCAATTGGAGCAGAGCGGCAGGCTGTCGAGCATGACGCCCGACCAGGTGGACCAGGCGATATCGCAGGGCGCCAAGGTTGGCGCCATCATTACCCACCTCATTGGCTTGTTCGCCGTACCGATCGCGGTGCTCATCATTGCCGCTATCGGACTCGGCATTGTGAACCTCATCTTTGGCGCCAAGACCAAGTTCTCCGCGGCCTTCTCAGTTACCTGCTATGCAGATCTGGTCGGGGTTCTGGGAGCCATCCTGGGCATCGTGATGATGCTGTTCGGTGATCCCGAGCATTTCAACGCCAATGCTCCGGTGCCGACAAGTCTGGGCTTTTTCCTGGATCAAGCCCACACATCCAAGCCGCTGTTCGCCCTGGCGAGTTCCCTCGACCTGTTCACATTCTGGTTTATGGCGTTGCTTGCGATCGGCTTCGCGGCCACCACGAACCGCAAGGCCAAAGCAAGCTCGGTCTTTTTCGCATTTCTGGGTCTCTGGGTGCTCTATGTTCTGGCCAAGGTCGGATTCGCGTCGATCTAGCTTTGCGCAGTCAGAGATCGCGCACAACGGTTGTTGTAGTGCTGGCTTGCGAGGATCTGGTTGGAATTTGAATTGACTCGCCGGGATCCCGGCACGCGCGCCCGGGCCGGGATCCTGCACACGTCCCACGGCCCAGTCGAGACTCCAGTCTTCATGCCGGTCGGAACGGCGGGCACCGTCAAGGGCCTGAGCCAGGAAGAACTCGAGCGTCTGGGTGTCCAAATCCTGCTCGGCAATACCTACCATCTTTACCTTCGGCCCGGTCACGAACTGATTCGCGACTTTGGGGGCCTGCATCGCTTCATGAGCTGGCCGCGCGCCATTCTTACAGACAGCGGCGGCTACCAGATCATGAGCCTGGAGAACCTTGGCAAGGCAACCGAGGACGGCTACGAGTTTCGCTCGCATCTGGACGGCTCCCGCCATTTCCTGACGCCGGAAGGCGCCGTGGAAGTCCAGACGGCTCTCGGGTCCGACATCATGATGGTGCTCGACCACTGCGTGGAGTATCCGTCGACTCCGCAGGTCACGGCGGCCGCGATGCAGTTGACGAGCCGGTGGGCACGGCGATGTCGCGAGAAGTTTGTCAGTTCTTCAGTTCGAAGTTCGGAGTTCGGAGTCCCTCAGGTCGGTTCCGTAGTTCGCAGTTCGGAGTTCCAGTTCACCCCAGCCGGAAACTCCGAACTTCGAACTTCGAACTCCGAACTCCTGAACCCGACTCCCGCCCTCTTCGGCATCGTCCAGGGCGCCATCGACACCGATCTCCGCCTTCAGAGCGTAGAGGACCTGGTTGCAATCGGGTTCGAGGGCTATGCGATCGGCGGGCTGTCCGTCGGAGAGCCCAAGAGTGCGACTTACGATGTAACGGAATTTACGGCGGAGCGCTTGCCCGAGGACCGCCCGCGGTATCTCATGGGAGTGGGCACGCCGCAGGATCTCGTGGAGTGCGTGGCGCGCGGCGTGGATATGTTCGATTGCGTCATGCCGACGCGCGAGGCGCGCCACGGCGCCATTATTACCTCGCAAGGCCGCCTGATCATCAAGAACGCCCGTTTCGCTCGCGACGCCGGACCATTGGACCCAGCCTGCTCCTGCGCGGTCTGCGCCCGGTACAGCCGCGCTTACCTCCGCCATCTGTTCGCCACGGGGGAAATCCTGGGTCCGGTGCTGGCGAGCCGGCACAATCTCCACTTTTACCTTGACATGATGCGGGAAATTCGTGACGCTATTCGATCCGGAGAGTATAATAGCTTGAGGTCCAGGATGCGTTCTGGGCTGCAGTCGGCAGAGACTCCGGACTCCTGAGCGGGGCCGGGGAGGTTCAGGTTCCTCCAGAGATCCCGCCGGTCCCCGGTGGGGATTTCCAGCAAGTTCTTGGGCCGCATACGCGGCGGATCGGCCACATGCAACTCAACTGTTTCCTTATCATAGCGTCTCCCAATTCCGGGCTCGTCCAGCTACTGCCATTTGTTCTGATTTTCGGCGTTTTTTATCTCTTGCTGATTGTTCCGCAACAGCGGCAGCGGAAGAAGACCCAGGAGATGCTGTCGAACCTGAAGAGCGGCGATCGCGTCGTGACCTCGGGCGGAATCTATGGGACGATCACTGGATTCCACGATAACGTGGTGCAGCTCCAGATCGCGAACCAGGTACGGATTGACGTCTCCCGGTCGGCGATTGCCGGCTTGCAGCCGAATGAGGCGGAGGCCGAAGCCTCCAAGAAGAAATCCTAAGATCGTAAACGGAAAGGCAATTGAAGGATGGAGAAGATTCGCACCCGGGCGATTTTGATCCTGGTCGTGGTTGTAGCCTGCCTCATCGGGATCATAGGTCTGCCGAAAAACGTTGAGCAATTACAACAGAACATGCGCGACCGGATTCATCTCGGTCTCGACCTGCGCGGTGGCACCCATCTTGTCCTGCAGGTGCACGTGGATGACGCGGTGAATCTTGTGTCCGATCAGGCGCTGCAGCGGCTGCGCCAGGACTTCCAGTCGAAGAACATCCCGTATCTCGACGTCCACAAGGTCGACGTAACCCATGTTCTCGTCAAGGGTGTCCCCCAGAATCGCATTGGGGACGTCCAGCGGCTGGTCAACGACCAGTTTTCGGATTGGACCCTCGATGCGGTGCCCGGCGATCCCACCGCGCGCCAGCTCTCGCTGAAGACAACGGCGATCGTTCAGATCAAGAACGACACGCTCGACCAGGCCCGCGACACCATCAACCGTCGTGTGAACGCTCTCGGTGTAACCGAACCGGAGATCGCCAACTACGGCCAGCAAGGCGACTATGAACTGGTGGTGGAGTTGCCGGATGTAACCGATCCCACCCGGGTGAAAGACATCATCCAGGAGACGGCTTTGCTCGAGCTGAAGATCGTCCAGGACGGTCCGTTCCCGTCGCGCGAAGCGGCTTTGGCGGCCCATGGAGGAGTTCTGCCCCCCGAGACGCAATTGCTTCCCGGTCAGCCCGACTCCGGCGACGCAAACTCCGGCACTGGAGACGTTTGGTACATCGTCAATCAGATCGCCGCGGTTACCGGTCGCGACTTGACTGGCGCTCAGCCCTCCCAGGATGAGACGGGGCGTCCCGACATCGATTTCACCCTCACAAGGGATGGGGCTTCTGCCTTTGGCCAGGTGACGGGGGCGAATATCAACAAGCGCCTGGCGATCGTCCTCGACAATCGCGTGATCTCGGCGCCTGTTATCGAGAATCAGATCCGCGACCGCGGCATGATTCATGGGTCTTTTACCCAGCAGCAAGCTGCGGACCTCGCGCTGGTGCTGCGTTCCGGCTCCCTGCCGGCCTCGATTTCCACGATGCAGGAGGAGGTTGTGGGGCCGTCGCTCGGGGCCGATTCAATCCGGCACGGAGTCTGGGCCTGCATCGTGGGCTTTGTGGCGATCATGGGCTTCATGCTGGTCTACTACCGCGGCGCCGGTATAAACGCGGACCTGGCACTGATTCTCAACCTCATCATCCTGATTTCGATCCTGGGTTATTTCGGAGCCACCCTCACACTGCCCGGAATCGCGGGGATCATTCTCACGGTAGGTATGGGCGTTGACTCTAACGTGCTGATTTTCGAAAGGATACGAGAAGAACTCCGCGGCGGCAAGGCCGTCTCGGCGGCGGTGGCGGGCGGGTTTGAGCATGCTTTTGTGACGATTATCGACACGCACGTCACGACCGTCGTCTCAGCGGCCATTCTGTTCACCTTTGGCACCGGGCCTATCAAAGGATTTGCCGTAACACTGACCATCGGCTTGATTGCCAACCTGTTCACGTCGGTTTATGTGTCGCGAACGATTTTCGATTACGGCTTGGCCAAGCGCAGGACGGGTCAGGCGTTGAGTATCTGAGTTTTCGGCTCTGAGCGGGCAAAGACAATGGCTCGACAAGATAGATCATGCCGTGAAGTCAAAGAGATCTCCGGAGATTCCCGGGAGGAACCGGAAACAGAGCTGGAAAGTCCTTTGCCTTCTGGCAGTAAGAGGCTGCGGGTATCGACCGACTGCGGATTCGCTCGGCGGACCTTGCTTCCCGGCAGGTGAGATGCCGCGAGCAGCTAGTCCGCCGGGCCGCTTGTTTGCCCGTTTTTGCGGTTTTCGAATGTCAAATTCTGATTTGAACCGGTTTTGTAATTGGAACTTGGTTGCGTGGCCCGGTGTCGAATCACAGTAAGGATGGTTGAATGGAGTTTTTTCACGAGCCGAAGTTTGACTGGATGGGGAAAAAGTGGTACTTCATCGGTGCCTCCCTATCCTTGGCGGTTCTCGGCATCGCTTCCATGTTCTGGCATCACGGCCTCGCTTACGGGCTCGATTTCCGGGGCGGCACCTCGGTCTACGTAAAGTTTGCCAAAGAGCCGAACATCGATGCCATCCGTCACGAACTCGACGCCGCCAATCTGCATGGCAACAACGTGGTGCAGTACGACACGGCGGATAAGCACGAGTTCATCATTAGCCTTGACCTGCGGACCACCTCTTCCGCGACTGCCCTCAACATCGGCAAGGAAGATATTCTGGCGGCCCTGGGAAAGCTCTACGGCAGCGGGCCTGAGGGCAAGACGGACTTCAACAACGCGAGCGCCTCGGTCATTGCCGACCACCTGATTACGGCGGACCCCCTGGGCTTGGCCTCGAAGGGCACCGAGGCGGCCACGAGGCAGTATCAAGACCTGGCGACGGCCATGATCAATTACCGGAAGAGTCCGGCGCGCGGCGGCCTGATCGGTTCCTTCGACGACCTGAGGAGTGTGCCCGGCGTCACACAATCCGTAATCGATTCACTGAGCCGCGACTTCTACCTGTCGGGTTACTCAGTGTTTGATACCGAAGTAGTAGGTCCCAAGGTCGGCGCCGATTTGCGCCGACAGGCCCTCTACGTGACCCTGGCGGGCCTGGGCGCGATGCTCATTTACATCTGGTTCCGGTTTGAGCTAATCTACGGCGTTGCTGCCGTGATCGCGACCTTTCACGACGTCATCATCACGCTCGGGCTCTTCTCCCTGCTGAACCGGGAAATCACCCTGACGGTGATCGCGGCCTTGCTTACACTCGTAGGCTACTCCATGAACGACACCATCGTGGTGTTCGATCGCATCCGCGAGAACGTCAAGCTCAACCGGCGCCAGAATTTCAAGGAGCTTGTCAACAAAAGCGTCAATCAGACCCTGAGCCGGACCATCCTGACCTCGGGCCTGACGTTTCTTGCCGTGCTTTCCCTTTATCTGTTCGGTGGAGAAGTGATTCACGGATTTGCGCTTGTGCTGGTGATCGGCGTGATCATCGGCACTTATTCGTCTTTTGCAATCGCCAGCCCGGTGGTGCTGTTCTGGCAACAGCGAGCGGCCGCGCCGGGGGCCGTACCGGAGAAGCCGCGGCCGGCGACCGAAAAGCAGCGGCCAACTCGACGAATTGACAGGGAGGCCGCGAGCGCGCGGCGTTAGACACGCGCGCCCAAGCACGCCTTCCCCGGAGGTGACAGCCATGGCCATGTTTGACGAGACCCTGCTCGAATCGACGGACAGGGGACCGGTCCTTCGCCCCATTCATTGGTACATCTCCATCGGCGTGGGGGTGCTCGGCTACATTCTGGGCCACTTCACGCTGGGACTGATCACGGCGGGCACCGAGGGAGGGGCGCTCTTCGCGCAGTCCCTGACGTTGGCAGTCGTGCTGGCGTGCTACGCCTTGATGGTCTGCTACGTCTGGGCCGATGCGGGACATTACGGCTTCAGCCGCCCTCTCTGGGTTGCGATAACGGCGATCCTGCCTCTGCTGGGCTTTATCGTCTACCTGCTGTATTCAGCCTCGAAAAGCGGCGATTGGAAATACGCCGGG
>JASHQD010000433.1 GCA_030037755.1 Terriglobia bacterium | reverse complement strand
GAGAATCGCCCAAATCCACAAAGTCCAACCGAGGACTGGCCCCAACGGAGGAACTCGTCGCGTAGGACCCGGCGCGCTCGACGATCCGGTTGTCGAAACGGTCAAATTCGTAGTCGCGGCGGTCGAGCCGCTGGGCGTGACCGACGCAGGCGAGAAGCTGCACGCTGCTCCGGCGGGGAGGCTGCCGCATGTGAACGATACGGCCGCGTTGAACCCGCCCTGCGGCGTCACGCTGATCATATAAGTAGCGCCCGCGCCCGGCGAAACCGTAGCGGAAGCGGGCGACGCCGAGAGCGTGAACGCCTGGGCCGTCCCGATCAGCTCAACCGCCTGCGGCGCCGCCGAAGCGTTATCCATGATCTCGAGGAGTCCCGGCACAAGCTGATCGCTTCCGGCCGTCGGCGCAAATGCAATGTTGAAAGTGCAACTTGATGTTACAGCGAGCGTAGTCGAGCCCGAAGGGCAGTTGTTGGTCTGCGTGAATTCGCCGGTCAGGGTGATGCCGGCAAAGACCAGGGCCTCGTCGCCGCTGTTGGTGAGCGTAACCGTCTGCGCGGCGCCGGTCGTGGTCGCAAGCTGAGGCCCAAACGTCAAAGTGGTGGCCGACAAGCTCACGGCCGGGCCCATGCCCATACCGGTCAGGCTCACCGCCTGCGGGCTGCCCGGCCCGTTGTCCGTGATCTCCAGCGTACTTGTCCGCGTGCCATAGAGAAGGGGCGTGAAGGTCACGTTGATGGTGCAACCGGCTGAGGCGGCCACCGAGCCATTGCAGTTGTCGCTTTCCGAAAAGTCTTTCACGTCGCCGCCGCTCAGGCCAATGCTGCTGATGCTCAACGTGGCGGTACCGGTGTTGGTCAGCATGACGCCCATGGCGGCGCTCGACTTCAGCAGAGCTGTGCTGGGGAAAGTCAAGCTCGTTACCGACAGCGTTACAGCCGGGGCGTTTCCTTGCGCCTGCGCGCGGGAGCATCCGAGCGGCGCCACCGAGATCAGAAATGCCGCCACGATTGTTCGTACGAACGTGCGACCACGATACATGAAGTCCGCTCCTGTCGATGAATCATGAATCGTTCAGCGATTATAGATTACAGCATCGGCCGCGTCTCATGTGCGTGAGATGCTTCACGCCGGCAATATCCGATTCTGACCGTCCGGAGTCATTCAGTTCGGAGTCGTTCAGTCGGGAAGTCATTCAGTCGGGAAGTCATTCAGTCGGGGTTTGCCGAATCTGAAGTTCGTCGGGCGCTTGGTCACTCGTTGAAGCGACGTACCTGAAAACTGTCGTCCTGACGCGCTGACCTACTGACTCCGGACTGAGTGAGTGACAAACTGACGTGCCAACATAATGACGTACTACAATGAACCCATGGAGACATCCTTGCCGAAAAGCCGCGCCTCGCGGCGTAAGTTTCTGAAATCGTTCGTTTCAGCGCCGCTGCTGGCCGGGATCGGTTCAAGCCTCGAAGCAGGCGCACTGCTGTTTCCGTCGGCTCGCACGGTCCTTGACGCCGATCCATCCGGGCCGGCTTCCGTCGATTTCCCGCAGCCGCATTTCATCCGCTATGACAGTCGCTGCTTCACGATTAACGATCGCGACACATTTCTGATGGGTGCGTGCTTTCACTACCCGCGCTGCCCCCGCGAACTCTGGCACGACCGGCTGCTGAAGTTGAAGGCGGCGGGCTTCAATGTGATCGAGACCTACATTTTCTGGAATTACCATGAGCCCGAGGAGGGTCACGTCGACCTCAGCGAATTCGAGGAGTTCGTGAAACTGGTGGGCAGCATGGGATTCTACATGATCGCGCGCCCCGGTCCCTACGTCTGCGCTGAGTGGGATTCCGGCGGCTTTCCACGCTGGGTGATCAAGCAACGATTCCCGCTGCGTTCGAACGATCCGGCGAGTATCCGCACGTCGCAGCACTGGTTTGACGAAGTCCTGCCGGTGATCGCGCGGCATCAGGTGACGCACAGCGGTCCGATCATCCTGATGCAGGTCGAAAACGAGTACGACTACTGGAAGCTGCCTGACGATCAGAAGCGCGAATACGTGCGCGCGCTCGCGCGCATGGCGTGGCAAGGCGGGATCGACGTTCCCCTGATCACCTGCTTGACGAAGGTGGTCCGCGACCGGCAGGATCCGGACTTGGACCGTATCGTGGACAGCTGCAATTTCTATCCGCGCTGGAACATAACCCGCGAGACCATCCCCTCGCTCGCCAAGCTCCGCGAGCAGCAGTCCGATGCACCGATGGGCGTCACCGAACTGCAAGGCGGGTGGTTCAGCGATTTCGGCGGCAAGCTCTCGGTGGATCAGCAGGGCGTCGACGGCGCGCAGCTCAGCATGCTGACCAAGACGGTGATCGAGCAGGGCGTGAGTTTCTTCAACTACTACATGGGATTCGGCGGCACGAATTTCGACTGGGCCGGGCAGAATCTGACCACGACCTACGATTATGCCGCGCCGTTGCGCGAGCCAGGCGGGCTTTGGGAGAAGTACTACGCGGCGCGCGGAATCGGCGCCTCGTTGCGTCAATTCGGCCGCGTCATCGCGCGCGCGGAACTGGTGGCCGATGGTAGCAAGAGCTCGAATCCCCAGGTCAGTGTCACGCTGCGGGCTTACCAAAAGAGCGGCGCCGTTTTTATTCGCGAGAATGCCAACGCCGCCCAGCAATACACGGCCAGCTTCCAGGATCCGAATTCGCCTACACACCGCATGATCACTGTGCCGCGCGAGGGTACGCTCGAGCTGGGCGCGAGAGAGATGAAGATGCTGCCCGTCCAGATTCCCATCGGCAACATTATCCTGCGCTACTCTACGGCTGAGGTCCTGGCGTATGGCGAGGGCAGCCGCCCACACCTCATCCTTTACGACGAACCGGGGCGCCTGATTGAGTTCGGTCTCGCTACCGAGAGGGAGCCGCAGATCGAGGGTGAGACGCAGTATCGATATTGGGATCAGGAGTACGAGTCTGTAGTCGTGGGCGTGAACGTGGAACCGCAGGAAAAGATGCTCCTGGTGGAGAACCATTTTCAGATCATTATCCTGCCGCGAGAGCGGGCGCTGCACAGTTGGCCGGTCGAGTGGCCGGTTGCCGCGCTTCCCGGAGGCGCAGCTTTGCCGGAGGAGGAGCGCAAGGATATGGTCGCGGTGCCGTTCTTCAGTGACGCAGCACTGGCGGCCGGAGCGGGCCGCACCAAGAAGACGCTCTGGGCTGATCTGGATTTCGCCCCGGGCGAGCACGACGTAATGGGACTTGTCCCGCCGTTGCCCGCAAAAATGTGGCTGGACGGGGTCGAGACCGATTTCCAGTACGACCGGCATTGGCAGACGTGCCGCTTCCACGTCAGCGTCGCCAAGCTGCCGGCGCGGGTTGAGACTCTCAAACCGGAACTGATAGGAGTGGAGCGCCTTCACACCGGTGCCGGTGACTGGATCAGCACGCCGCTGCGCCCGCTTGATGATTTGGGTACGCTGCCATACGGCTACGTGAAGTATCGAGCCGAGTTCACGTACCAGAATCAGCCGCGGATGTTTCTCACCGCCTTCGCGAACGACGGCAAGAAGGTCTTTGTGAATGGCAAGCTCGTGCCTCCGGCTTCCCGGCCGGCCACGAGCGTCGATTTTGAACTGACGGGCTACGCTCGCCACGGCAGCAATGAGATCGCGATCGCCCACGAGCAGTTCGGCAATCCAAATTTCGGCCAGGAGATCGCCGAGATGAAGGGGATCAAGTCTGTGCGGCTGGGGCGGGACGAATCGTCTGCGACGGCTTTGGACAAATGGCAGGTCCAGATGTTTCCCGCCATCATGCAAGGGCGCCGGCTCGACGTTCATTTCCTGGGCGACGGCTGGGAGCAGTCTCAACAAACGGGCGCCGCTGCGGCAAATGGCGCTGCCTCCGCTGCCGCGGCGTCGGAGAGCGCGTCCGGCGGCATTCTTCCGGCATTCACCTGGTGCCGCGCGGAGTTCAGCCTGGAGGCCGATCCTGTGGGGTGGTCCCTGCCGCGAAAGCTTACCATCGAAGCGGATCGCGACGCGCTGCTCTATCTGAACGGACGCTTCGTCGGCCGGTACGTAATCGCCGGCCCACAAAAGGATTTTTACCTGCCCGAGCCTTACCTGGCCTTCGGGCCGAAGACCGGCAACGTGATTACTGTGGCTCTAGCCTATACGGACTCGCTGGCAGCGCTCCACACCCTGACGGTTGCGCCCTACGAGGAATTCGCTACGCACCGGACGAGGGTGGAGTATCAGTGGTGATCCGTTCGGCGGATCTGTTCGCCAGGCTTCTTGACACGTCCGGGCGCCGGTGGCAAGATCGTACCATGTGACGCGGCTCCGGCATCGCAGTGGAGCCGCGTTTCGGTTTCTTGCCGAAGTGGCGGAATTGGCAGACGCGCTACATTCAGGGTGTAGTGCCCGTCAGGGCGTGGAGGTTCGAGTCCTCTCTTCGGCACCAAGACTTCAAGATTTCCCAATAAAATGGGCATTTTGAGGGACGTCCAGAGGGGCTTCCTACCATTTCCTACCGTTTTTGAGGGCCCTCCTCAGATTCACCCCGGATTTCGGTATTAGGTCCGAGAGAGGAGACCTCATGGCCCATCGCTCGGTTCAACTGTATCTGTATGCCCGTCTCCCGGAGGTCGGGTGGCGGTATTGCCGCGCCGCCTTCACAACCACGGGCATGCCCAAGTCTCACGTGCTGCTGCGCCCGGATGGAATCGAGGAGCACCATCCCGAGGCGGACTACTACCTTGGCTATCGCTTTCGCGGCCGCAAGACTTGGGAAAACGTCGGCTCCAAGGTGCTGGGCGTGGTGGGGGCATTGGAAAAGAAGCGTTCCGAACTGCTGTATCTCGCGGCTGGCGGCACCATCGCTGGAAATGATCCAAGGTTGCCCGAGCGCCGAACAAGTCTCAACGGCGCCATCGACGAGTGGCTGGCGATCATCAACGAGAAGTTCTCCGCCGACAGCTACGGGGCCAAGAAGTTGGTACTGGACGAATTCCTCCGCTCGTATGGACAACGGCCAAAGCCCAAATTCGTCGAGGACATCGAGCGCGTCGACGGCCTGCGCTACATCAACACGTATCTGAAAGAGCAGGGGAACGACGACCGCACCCGGTGGAACAAGTTCCTGCACCTCCGCCAGTTCCTGATGGAATACGGCCACAACGTTTTCAAGAAGGGTGACGCCCCGAGGTACGGCCGCCGTGACCCCGAGGCGTACACCGACGAGCAGGTCGCGGCGTTCTTTGCACAGTGCAACCCCGTCCAGTTCACGCTGTTTTCGGTTCTCTATTTCTGCGGATTACGTTACGGCGAGGTACTGACGCTGCGCTGGGCGGATATCAATTTGAAGGAGCGGTTCAT
>JASHQD010000432.1 GCA_030037755.1 Terriglobia bacterium | reverse complement strand
CCGCGATGATGGCGTAGGCTCCGAGCGTCCTGCCCTCAAAGACGAACTCCGTGGCCATCGCGGTGCCGACGAATCCAAGCCATAGCAGCCCGCCCATCTCAAAACCGCCCACCAGGCTCGTCCGGCCGGTCAGGATGATCAGCCAGGCGAGCATCCAGGCGATGATCAGGTTCGAGACGAAAGCCACCACGTAGCCTAGCGCCGGATTGCTGGTGAGTTGGTCGCTGATTTTGCCGATCGCCGCCAGCCAGGGCTTCTGGAATGCGGTGAACCAGATGGCGCCCAGCACGAAGTAGACGGCGGCGGCAACCACAACCGCGACATAGTTCACTTGGCGACCGTTCATCGTACCCGTCTTTTGAGATGCGGCAGTAAACCGCCGCACCCAAGGTTGCCGTACCTTATGAACATGGAGCATAGCGCGAGTGGGCTCTCGAGTACAGCGGTGTGGACGTCGACCGCGACAGCTCACCTCTGACTTCCGACTTCTGGCTTCCGACCTCCTAAATTCGGGTGAAGGCTAAGGCTGCCCCAGATCGGCGGATACGACCGGATGCCTCACCTATTGTCCTGTCAGGTTGCCGGCTGATCTGCAGGTTCCATAAGAGCCCGCGCGGCGCATGATAGTGGCCTTTCGAGGTGAATTGCTTTGCAGATTGCCGCTTCATACATCACCACCACATCACAAACAGCCGTGAGCTGTATCACTGCAAGGCGGCACGCTTCGGATTTTATGTGTACACGGGCAATTTCCCGAATTGCCCGGAACAGAAAATATACCTTTTTCACGACTGGTTTGTGGGCGAGGTGAAGAATGATTCGAATTGTTCTGCGGAGGTTCTCGTCGGAGTGTCCCAATCACCTCAAATTCAAAGGGGGTGTCTATAAAGGGATTCTAACGGAGAACGTGCCTGCCTTCGCTCTCATGTTGATCTTCGTCGCGCTGTTCGGATGTAGTCCCCTCGCTTACAGCTTGACATCTACGACTACAACTCTCTCTTCGAGTCTCAATCCCTCGACCTACGGCAGCACCGTGACTTTTACCGCCAAGGTAAGCCCTAGCGCTGCCACGGGAACGGTAACTTTCAAGAACAATGGCACGTCAATAGGCACAGCGAACCTCAGCGGTGGTACGGCCACGTTTCAGATCTCAACGCTTGCCGTGGGCTCAAATCCTATGACGGCCTCTTACGGAGGCAACAGCACCTACAGCGGGAGCACCTCCTCCACTTTGACGCAAACGGTCAACAAAGCGAACTCCACAACCTCGCTCAGTTCGAGTTTGAACCCTTCGACCTACGGGGCTTCCGTGACGTTCACCGCCACGGTGACACCCACTCCGCAACGGGCACCGTTACCTTCAAGAACAATGGCACCTCGATAGGCACCGGGACACTCAGTGGCGGAACCGCGACCTACAGCACTTCCACCCTGTCCGTGTCCAGTCACTCGATCACTGCTGCATACGGGGGAGACGGGAACGACAATTCCAGCACCTCGTCGACGTTGACGCAGACGGTCAACAAAGCGAATTCCACAACCGCCGTCAGTTCGAGTTTGAATCCTTCGACCTATGGAACTTCGGTGACATTTACGGCGACGGTCACCCCCAGTGCGGCGACCGGGACTGTGACTTTCAAGGACAATGGCACTTCCATAGGCACCGGGACCCTCAGCAGCGGAACCGCGACGTACAGCACGTCCACCCTGGCCGTGGCCACCCACCCCATCACCGCTGCTTATGGGGGAGACAGCAACGATAACTCCAGCACCTCATCGACGCTCAACCAGGTGGTGACAACACCTCCGCCTCCAAGCATCACCAGTGTGTCGCCCAACTTCGGGGCGACCGGCACTGTGGTGTCGATCTCCGGCACGAACTTTGGGTCTGCGCAGGGCAGCAGTACGGTGACGTTTAACGGAGTTACGGCGTCTCCGACGGCGTGGAGCGCCACCAGCATCACCGTCCCGGCGCCGTCGGGTGTGACCACGGGAAGCGTCGTGGTCACGGTCGCTGGCGTCGCCAGTAACGGAATATCATTTACGGCTTTTGCGAGCATTGGCGCAACCGGACTCGCGGATTCCATGGGCCGAATCACGGTCTATAACTACCAAAACATTGATGGGCGAAACTTCGTGAACTCGATCGCGGGTTCCGGTTGCGCGAGCTGCGGCGGACGCGGAAATACCACTCTGACGTACGATGCCTCTGGGGACCTGCTCACTTCCACCAACGCTTTGAACAATACGACCACCTACACCTACGACTCGAACACAAACGTGCTCACGAAATCCCAACAGCTCAATACCAACACCACGCTGACCTGGACCTACACGTACAACTCCTTTCAGGAAGTGCTGACGGCCACCGACCCGGCGGGGAATACCACCACGAACACCTACGACGCGAACGGCAACCTGCTTTCCACGACCACACCGCCGCCCAGCGGTGCGGGTTCCGGCCTTACCACCAGCTTCCAATACAACAGCCTGGGCGAACTGACCCAGGTGACGGACCCGAACGGAAATGCGAGCACTCTTACCTACACACCCGCCGGCCTCGTTGCGTCGATCACGGACGCTCAGGGTAATGTCACGAGTTTCACATATGATGGCCGCGGCAATCGGCTTACCTCGAAGGATGCGCTGGGCAACACGACGAGTTACACTTACGATGTGATGAGCCGCCTGATTAAAATCACTGCGCCGGACAGTTCCACCACGCAGTTTGCTTACGACCATCGCGGGCGCCGCATCTCGGTGACCGATGCCAACGGCGAGGTCACGGCTTATCAGTACGACAATGCCGACCGCCTTGTGACGGTCACGGATGCCGCTCAGAACGTCACCACCTACGGCTATGACACCGAAAACAACCTGCTGAGCATCACGCATGCAGCGAACCACCAAACCGGCTTTGCTTACAATGCCATGGGTTACGTCACACAGGTGACCTTTCCTTCAACGCTCACCGAGAGTTACGGTTATGACGCGATGAACAACCTGCTGAGCAAGACAGACCGCAAGGGGCAGACGATCAACTACGGCTACGACGCCCTGTATCGCCTGACGAGCAAGACCTATCCGAATTCGACGTCGATCAACTACAGCTACGACGCGCTTAACCGTCTCACGCAGGTCACGGACCCCTCCGGCTCCTACACTTTCAGCTACGATAACGTGAGCCGACTCGTGGGCACGGGCACGCAGTACTCGTTCCTTAGCACCGCGCTTAACAACACTTACACCTACGACTCTGCTTCCAACCGCCTTTCGTTGACCGCCCCGGGCGGCGGTATGACGAGCTACACGTACGACTCGCTGAACCGTTTGATGAGCCTTACGGATGCGAATTCCGGAGAGTTTGGCTTTGGCTACGACGCGCTCAGCCGGCGGACTTCCCTCACCAGGCCCAATGGCGTCGGAACGTCTTACAGTTACGACACTCTCTCTCGCGCCTGCTGAGCGTGCTGCACAATAGCGGCAGCCTGCCGGGCAGTACCAGTTACACCTACGACGCGGCGGGCAACCGCCTTACAAAAACCGCGGTGCAGGTGGGAAATCCCAATCCGGTCTCAGTCCTGTCCCAGTACAGCTATGACCCCATCTACGAGTTGACGCAGGCGCTGGTCGGCGGCAGCGTCGCCGAGAGCTACACCTACGATCCTGTGGGCAACCGGCTGACGTCCGCCGGGCCTGTGTCCTACACCTACAATATTTCGAACGAGCTGACATCCAGTTCGGCGGCCACGTACGCCTACGACAACGATGGCAACACCACCTCCAAAACGACATCGGCGGGGACGACTTCGTACACCTGGGACTTCGAGAACCGTCTCAGCAGCGTGACGCTGCCCGGGACGGGCGGGACGGTGAACTTCGAGTACGACCCGTTCGGGCGGCGCATCTACAAATCGTCGTCAGCCGGAACATACATCTACGTCTACGACGGCGATAACGTAATCCAGGAGCTCAATGGGGCCGGTTCGCTCGCGGCGCAGTATACGCAAGGTCTGGGCATCGATGAACCACTTGCGATTTACCAGGGAACGAGCACGGATTACTTCCACGCCGACGGCTTGGGCTCGGTCATGGCGTTGACGGATCCCACAGGCGCCGTGGACAACAGCTACGTTTACGACTCATTTGGCAACCTCACGACCTCAAACGGGACCGTCACGAATCCCTTCCAGTACACAGGTCGCGAATTCGATTCCGAAACTGGCCTCTTTTATTACCGTGCCAGATACTACGATCCGTCCGCCTCAAGGTTCTTGAGTGAAGACCCGACCGAGTTCGACGGCGGGATTAACTTCTACGGCTACGCTGCAAACAGTCCCACGAGCTTTATAGATCCCCTCGGATTGGCTGAGTGTGTTTACTCCGTTGCCCAGCACACGATGGTCTGCACTTCAAGCAATCCGCCTCCGCCAGTCGGACCTCAGTGGCAAATGCAGCTTGGCCCGGACGGCGTCGCGTCGGGTGCCGGCACATGCAAGAACAATGACAACTGCGTCAATAAGAGAAACCAAGGACCTATAACCCCAGGAAGATACAAGATGAACCTCGACACCAGGCCACAGCATGCCGGCCGGGGGGTATACCGCCTCGAACCGTGGCCGCACAATTGGTACGACGGTCTACTGTACGATCTCGACCTGACGCGAGGGGGCTTCGAGCTTCACCTCGGGTCCGTAACCTTCGGTTGCATCAACGCCGATAAGACGAATCCGCAAGCCGTGAATGACTATCAAGCTCTTCAGCAGTTGCTTCAGGCAGAGGACGGAAATAATTACCTCACTGTGGTTCCTTAATTTAGGGGGTCCCTCCAGTGAAAACAATCGCGGGGCGCCTCGCAGCTGCTTTGCTGGGAGTGCCCATTCTGGTGTTTACAGCGATCGAAGCATATTTCCAAAGCTTCGGCTTTTACAAGGAGCACTATCTCATCCCGAAGGAGAAGTATGGGATCCTGACTCCGCTCCGATGGCAAGATATCGCCTTTCTTGCGATCTTCTGGCCGATGGCGGCAGCCGCGTTTTATCTTTCATATCGGCTCCTGAGGTACGCGCTTCGGCCCCGGCTTCCTGGCACGGCGATCAGTTAACAGGGAGCGCCGGGGCGCTCTCGATTAGCTGACGCGGCGTCCGTTGCCGGAAATCGATCGTTTTGCGGTAACCTCCGGGTGCTCGCGTAGAACACGACGATGGTTCAAACATGCCGCACCGAAGAGGCCCGAACGTATTTCAAGTGGAAGGGATACACCATGCATAAAGTTGAACGGAAACTGATTTCGGTAATTCTACTACCACTCCTCGCCGTTCCGCTTCTCCTGGTGCTGTCGGCCACCCTCTGCCGCGCGCAATGCTTCGAGTCAAACAACTACTTTGATCCGCCCGGATCAACCATCACGCCCCAGCTCTGGGCTCCGGAAGCAAGCTACGTCGTTACCATTTCGAGCCCTCAGTATCAGGATTTTGTGCCGGTCAGCGCTTTCGGCACTTATCCCGATCGTGCCTACGTGGTGACCTCGGGCAACTTCAACTCTTTCATGGGTGGTATAGGGGGGCTTTCCGAAGACCCGGACGTGCAACTCGGTTCAGTGGTTTATGTTAGCGCAAGCGAAATCGAATTCAATGTCTCGGTTGCGGCCATCGCTCCGGGCGAGACGGATTACTTCGTAGACATCTGCGGGCCCAGCATGTTATACGCGCCTGTGACGATTTCGACGACGGCGGAGAATCCTCCCGACAATGGCTCGAATCTCGGCCCGTGCGACGACTGCAAGGTACTAGCGGGCGCGCCCCTCAACCTGACCAACGGAAACGTCTGGGTCCAGGAGCGCGACTACAGTGTGCCGGGCCTGGGTGGCGGACTGACGCTCGTTCGCACCTGGAACAGCCTGTTCGGGACGGTTTCACCGCCCAACGTCGCAGGCATGTTTGGGCAAAGCTGGCGCTCGACGTACGAGGAGATGCTTGTCGGCCCTGATTCCAACGACAATCTCAAGTACTGGCGCGGCGACGGCAGCGCCTGGACGTTCGCTTACAACGGCGCGCTCAACGCCTACTCCCTGATGTCGCCGCCTGATGTACGCGCCCAACTGGCTTCGAATCCCACTGGCGGATTCACGCTCACGCTGGCGGATGGCACCCAGAGGGTCTTTAACAGCAACGACCTGCTAGCCTCCATCATCGACCGCAACGGCAACCAGACGACGCTGGCCTACGACAGCTCCAACCGGCTGATTTCGGTCACCAGCGCCGGCGGCAGCACGCTCACCTTTACCTACGGAAACTCCAATAGTCCGATGCTGGCGACCACCGTCCAGGACAGCGTGGGAACGGTGGGCACG